>JAKLDZ010000080.1 GCA_022703255.1 Myxococcota bacterium
CGCCAGTCCGCGTGCGACGCTCGACGTCCGGGTGGCGCCCTCGCTGCACGCGGTGACGAGCTATGGAATCGGCACCCGCTCCACGGAGGCGGCCGCGCTCTCCGACAACGAGACGGCACCGTTCGCCAAGGCCCAGGTGGCCGAGGCGGGGCTGGTCCACCAGGTCGGCAGCCGCGAGCGCTTCTCCGCGCGCTCCCAGCTCAGCTACGTATTCACCCACGTCGACCGGGACATGCTCTTCGATCCCGTCGCCGGAAGGAACATCTTCACCTCTTCTGCGGGCAGCAGCAATCCGGTGGGCCCGAGCACCCGTCACGCGGTGCTCGCCAGCAGTCGCGCCAGCTACGCCAACACCCTCGACGCGCTGCTCAACGTCGGATGGGCGCAGGGAACGCTCGATTCCACCGGCGAGCTGTTGCCCTACATACCGCAGCTCATTGCCCGCATCGACACCTCGATCCACGGCCCCCTGTTCGGTTGGCGGCTCGGGCACACTCCCGTGATAGGAAGAGCGGGCGTCGGGTTCACCTACGTCCCGGGACGACCCCTGCCCTACAAGGCTTTCGGCGATCCCTATTACCTGCTCAATCTCGGCGGCGACGTCCGGCTCGGCTTCGCTTCTGTCGGGCTCGAGGTGCGCAACCTGCTCAACCTGCAGTACCGGCAGTCCGAGTTCAACTACGCCAGCAACTTCCGCGGCCCCGAGGCCGTCATCTCCCAGCGCCCCATGCGCCACTTCACAGCCGGCGAGCCCTTGTTCGCCATGGCCACCCTCACCATCGACCTCGAAGACCTCCTCGGCAGCAAGGCGGCGGAGCCCGTTCCGGGCGAAAAGCCTCCAGTCGCGGAGGACGCGGAGCAGAAGTGACATGATCATCAGCACGAAGCTCGCCCCTATTTCAATCCTTGTTGCGCTCGCGCTCGGAGCGTGCGGAGACAATCCCGAGGAGCTCCCGCCGGACGGCGGCGACGCGCCGGATGGCTGGGAGTGCGACAGCTCCCACGACGGCTGGAAGCGCTGCGATGGGGGGAAGGTCAAGTACTGCCATGTCGTGGCCGGCATGGATCCTCACTTCCACTGGGGAACCGATTGCGCCGCTCGCGGACTGGAATGCGTCGAGATCGACGACAACGGCGCGGCGGCGTGCGTGGATTCGGAGACCCCGTGCACGGCGCAGGATGTCCGCTGCGATCAGAACACAGCCTACTTCTGCGTGAACGGCGACCTCGCCCAGGAGCCCTGCGGGACGGCGTCGACGTGCGAGATGCTCGATGGGTTGCCGGGCTGTGTCGAGAAGAGTGCCCCGACGGAGGATCCGGCGAAGCTGGCCTGCGAGGCGTTCGCCGCATCTCCCGATCCGGAGACGGCGGTCTCGGACTTCGCGTCGTTCGAAGATGCCCACGTGGATCTCGATCATGCCTATGCGATCCAGCTACCGGACGGCGTGTCGGGGTACGTACACTTCCCGGTGAAGGCCACGGGCGAGCATGTGATCTTCCTGAGCGAGCCGGGGAGGTTCGACGCATTCCTGCACCGGGATGGAACGGAGGTATCGCCGGCGGCCACGGGAGGGATCGCGGCATCCTCGTGTGCGAGTGTGGTGGGAGATCACTGGCATGCGGCTCTGGTCTTCGACGCGGAGGCCGGAGTGAGCGGTCCAGTGCCGTATGTCGTGAGGTTCAAGGCGGTACCCGGAGGCGCGACCGTGAAGGTCATGCTCCGGGTCAAGGGAGAGTGAGCCATGACTCGCAGGAAAGTCATTCAGCGGTGGGCGTGGTCGGCGATGGGTGTGGCAGCCGGGGCTGCGGCCCTGGCGCTGTCGGCAGGGGCGTGCAGCAGCGAGACCGCGGGGGAGACGATTTCGTTCTCCGCGGGGATCGCGGGGGCGACGGAATCCGGTGCGGCACCGGGGCAGGAGTTCGTCACGTACGCGGGCTGGCGGGTGCAGGTCTCCAAGGCGCTGATCGCGGCCGGACCGATCTACTACTACGCGGGACAGCCACAGGCGCGGTGGTATGAGGGGCTGTTGGGCATCCGCACGGCTCACGCTTGTCCGACTCACGCGCAGTACGACAAGGGGACGGTGCTCGGCGAGGTGGTGCAGCAGTTCGCCGTGGATCTGACGGGAGCGCCGCTGCAGATGGGGACCTTCGACGGCGTCGCGGGGACGTGCCAGTCGGTCGAGCTTCACTTGCACCCGCCGGGCGCGTTGGGGGCGTCCTCCGGGGGCAACTCCCTTGCCCCGCTGGAGGGCTATACGGTGATCCTCGAAGGGACGGCTTCGAAAGACGCGGTCACGCGCCCGTTCCGGGCGAAGCTGTCGCTTCCAGACGAAGGGCTGATGCGGATTGTCGAAGGGATCCCGGCTTCGGTTCCGATGCAGGATGTGGCGGACAAGCCCGGCTTCGTCCTGGTCGAGGTGCTGGTGGACCAGTGGTTGTCCACGGTGGACTTCGAGACGCTGACGGACAAGGACGGGGACACCTACCTGTTCACGGAGTCGACGCAAGCGTGGACGTCGCTGATTCGCGGGATCCGGGCGAAGCAGTCCTACCGGGTCGCATGGAGGTCGGAATGAATCGGGACACGAAACGATGGTGGGTGGGGCCGGCGTCGTTCGCGGCGGCTACGGCCCTGGGCTGCACCGGGGAGCAGGCGGCGGGGTCCGGTGATCTGAGCATTGCGGTGAGCGGGGGAGCGGCGGTGCGCGATGGGTTCCCGCATCAGGAGGGGACGACGACGTTCGCCTTCGCGGACGGCTGGAGTCTGCAGTTCAGCCGCTATGTGGTGACGGTCGGGAATCTGAAGCTGACGGAGCCCGAGAGCGGCGCGGTCACCGGAGAGTGGAAGCAACTGGCGGCGATGGACGTCAAGAAGGGGAGCGGAGGCAGCGTGGAGCTGGCGACGCTCAAGGGGCTGGAGGCGGTGCGGCACGACTTCGCCTTCGACTTCAGGCCGGTGAGCGGTAGCGCCTCGAACCTGAACGTGGACGCGGAATCGTTCACGTTGATGCAGGACAGCGGGTGGTCGCTGCTGGCCGAGGGGACGGCCACGCATCCGCAGAAGGGCACGGTCTCGTTCCGTCTCGGCCTGCCGCTCGATGCGAGCTACTACGCGTGTGTGAACGGCAAGGACAAGACGCAGGGGATCTCGATCGAAGCGAACAAGGTGACGGGGGCGTTCATCTACGCGCATGCGATGCACATGTTCTGGGACACGCTGTCGACGGGGGACGAGGATCTGCGATTCGATGCATTTGCAGCGATGAAGGGGGACGACGATCAGGTCACCGAGGAGGAGCTGAAGGGGCAGGACCTGAACGATCTGCGTGACGGGGACGGGCAGCCGCTGAAGGACGAGCAGGGCAAGGCGGTGTACTACAACGA
The DNA here is from genome assembly GCA_022703255.1 of Myxococcota bacterium. Classification (GTDB taxonomy): domain Bacteria; phylum Myxococcota_A; class Polyangia; order Polyangiales; family Polyangiaceae; genus JACRCQ01. The sequence goes on from JAKLDZ010000080.1 coordinate 3,388, forward strand.
CGACGGGAGGCTGCCGCCTGGAAAGCAGACGCTCTATCACTTCGTGTTGGAGGCGGCGCGAGGAAGCGCGCACTTCAACGGGGTCGGGCTCTGCAAGCAGCAGAGTTCCGCCGGCCAGTAGCTCGGAGACCAAGGCTTCGCATGAACACGACGGAAGCACTCAAGAACGTTCTGCTCCGATTTGGTGCCGGGTGGGTCCTCTGGCTGCTGGGAGGCTTGCTGCTGGCGAGTCTCGGGCTGATTGTGGAGCGTTTTCTGTACTACCGGGCCGGGCGCTGCAACGTGAAGGCGATGGCGCTCGCGCTCGACGAGATGCTGGCGGCACACGAGTACGAGAAGGCGATCGAGACGCTCGGCAAGGCGCGGGCGGTTGCGACGAGCATCGCTGCGGCGGGGTTGCGTCTTGCGGCCAGGGGCCCGGCGGCGGCGGAGAAGGCGATGATGAGCGCAGCGGCGCTGGAGCGCAGCCGCCTCGAGAAGCGCCTCAGCTATCTCGGCACGATCGGGAACAACGCGCCATTCCTGGGCCTGTTCGGCACCGTCATCGGGGTCATCCACGCATTCGCCGAGCTCGGCAGCGCGGATGCCGCGAAAGCCGGGGCTGCGGCGGCAGCCGGACAGGTCGCTTCGCAGGCGGTCATGCACGCGGTCGCCGAGGCATTGGTCGCCACGGCGGTCGGAATCTTCGTTGCCATTCCCGCGGTGGCAGCCTTCAACTTCCTGCAACGTCGCGTCTCCTCGATTCTTGCCGAAGCAGAGGTGCTCTCCTTCCTGGTGCTCGCCTATCTCTCCGAGCGCACCTCGGAGAGCGCGCTCCAGCAGCCTCGCCCTGTCAAACAGCGTTCGAGCAGCAGCGGGGACAAGGCCTATGTTTGACCGTTCTCCGACCTCCCACCAGCCGATCTCCGGGATCAACGTGACCCCGCTGGTGGACATCACGCTCGTGCTGCTGATCATCCTCATGGTCACCGCGAAGATCGTGGATGCGCCGGCGGTCCCCCTGGAGTTGCCGCCGGCGGCGAGGTCGGAGCAGGTTCAGGTGGTTTTCTCGGTGCTGCTTCCGCTCAAGGGCGATGCGTTGGTGGACGGGGTGGAGGTTGCGAGTGACGACGAGATGCTGGCGAAGGCGAAGGCATCGCTGGCGAAACACCCGGAGCTTCGTGCGGTGATCAGCGCTGACGGGGGCGTGCCCCACCGTCGGGTGATCCGCGTGTTGGATATCCTCAAGACCGCGGGCATTGCCAAGATCGCATTCGGCACGGTGCCTGAGGAGGGCGAGAAGCCATGACCGGGCCGCGCATCGTGGATGTCATCTTCGCGCGTCAGGATCCTGCGGAGTGGCGGAGAGCCGGGATCGCCTGGGGTACGACGGCTCTTTTCGGCGTGGCGCTGATGGTGGGGGTGCGATTCACGCGCGGGCCGGATTGCGAGTGCGGGGTGCGGGTGGCCCCAGCGCCGACGCTATTCGCGGTGGACATCGCCCGTGCGCCGGAGCCACCCAAGCCGGAGCAGAAGACCGAGCCGCCGCCGGACAAGGCACCGACGGAGCCAGCGCCGGCGCGTGGGGCTGCCGCGACTGCCCCCACGCCGCCTTCCTTCGCCCAGGCTGCGCAGATCATCGCGCGAGAGACCTCCCCGAACGAGCCGGTCGATCTCACGGGACAGGCGTTCGTGACGGGATCGGGGACGACCTACAGCGGCGGGATGACGACGAGTACGGGCACGAGCTCTGCGGCGGTGCGAGCGGCGCCTGCACCGGTGCAAAGCGCGCGTGCGCCCGTGGCTGCGCCGCTGCCGCGGCCGGAGGACTTGAGCCGTCCCGTGAACCTTCCGGACCCCTCCTGGACCTGCCCGTGGCCTGCGGGCGCCGAGTCCGAGGCTCTCGACGAGCAGAGCGCGTTCGTGCAGGTCACGGTGCGCGCGGACGGGACGGTCGAGCGGGCCGTGGTGATGATGGACCCCGGCATGGGATTCGGGGAGGCGGCGCGTCGATGTGCGGCCAGCGCGCGGTTCTCCCCTGCCCTGGACAAGCGAGGAGTTGCCGTACGGGCGATCTCGCCCCCAATCCGCGTGCGCTTCGTGAGGTAGACGGGATGCGGCTCGCGAAGGTGCAGGAGGTGAGGGGCAGTCGCCGGGGCGCACCGACCGGGGCTTCCCATGGTCGCGCACGCGCGACCGCCACGCAGAGGGGGTCGCTGGCGAAGAGCGGTTGGGCCCCGGGTTGGTCGATGAATCCGGCATGGCCCGATTCCTGCGTTCCCGTGGGTTCCACGGTCATGAGAGTTGCACTCGCGGTGTGGGACGGACGCGTGTCCCCGGTCTTCGATGTCTCGCAAGAGGTCCTCATCCTCGACATCGTGGAGCGCAGCGTCGGCGCGTCGTCGTCGCTTATGCTGGGCAACGGGGCCGCGGGAGACAGATCGCGTCGCTTGGCGGAGCAGGGAGTCGGGACGCTGATCTGCGGAGCGGTTTCGAACGAGATGATGAGGGAGCTCAATCGGGAGGGGATCGAGGTCATCGGCTTCGTGACGGGGGAGGTCGGGACGATCATCGAGGCGTTCGCGGCGGGGGAGTTGCCGGACGCGAGGTACGCGATGCCTGGCTGCACGATGCGGATGGGGCGGCATCGTGGCGGTCGAGGTGGAGGTTGCGGACGGGGTCCCCGTTGCGGGCGGCGGCGGAGGCGAGGTGGGAGGACAACGAGAGCCGCCAGAAAAAGAACCGAAGGATGGTCATGAGTCACGCTCTCAGCGCATTTGAATCCAAGCTCGTCCACGCCGGGATTGCCAAGGACGTCCACGGCAGTGTGGTCCCTCCGATCTACCAGACATCGACTTTCGCCTTCGAGAGCGCGCAGCAGGGAGCGGATCGGTTCGCCGGGAAGGCCGACGGTTTCATCTACACGCGTCTGGGGAATCCCACGATCCGGGCCCTGGAGGACTGCGTTGCGGCGCTCGAGCAGGGGGCCGGCGGCATCGCCACGGCGTCTGGCATGGGGGCTGTCAGCACGGCCTACCTCGCAATGCTGCGCAGCGGAGATCACGTCGTGAGCACTGCCTCGGTCTACGGCCCCTCGCGCACGCTGATGGAGCGCCACCTCTCGCGGTTCGGGGTCGCGTCCACCTACGTGGACACCTCGGATCTGGACGCGGTGCGGGGCGCGATGCGTGCGGAGACACGCATGGTCTACATCGAGACCCCCTCCAACCCGATGATGCAGATCACCGACATCCCTGCCATCGCCGAGCTCGCCCACGCTCGCGGTGCCGTTCTCGTCGTGGACAGCACCTTCGCGTCGCCGTACCTCCAGCAACCGCTGCTGCTCGGCGCCGACGTCGTCCTGCACTCCGTCACCAAGTTCATCAACGGTCACGCGGACATCGTGGGGGGAATCCTGGTCGGTCGCGATCAGGAGACGACGGCACGTCTGCGGCAAACCATGACGCTGCTCGGATGCAACATGGACCCGCACCAGGCGTTCATGGTCCATCGGGGAGTCAAGACGCTCGCGTTGCGCATCGAGCGTGCGCAGCGCAATGCCGTCGAGATCGCGCGGTGGCTCGAAGCGCGCCCCGACATCGCCTGGGTGCGCTACATCGGCCTGCCGAGTCACCCGCAGTACGAGCTGGCGAAGCGTCAGATGCGCGGCCCCGGCTCGATGATCAGCTTCGAGATGCGCGGCGGCTTCGAGGCCGGCAAGAGCCTGATGAACAGCGTCAAGCTCGCGGCGCTCGCTGTCTCCCTCGGCGGTGTCGAGACGCTCATCGAGCACCCTGCGTCGATGACCCACTCGGGCGTGCCGCAGGCGGAGCGGGCCGAGGCGGGAATCAGCGACGGTCTTGTGCGCTATTCGGTCGGCATCGAAGACGTGCGGGACCTGATCGCGGATCTCCAGCAGGCGTTCGACGGGGACCGTGGACATGCGCTGGGGACCGACTTCGGCGCCGACTTCGGCTCTGGAAACCTCGCGCATCCAACGGTCGCGACATGAAGAGCGAGCGCCCTGGAGCCGGCACTTCGCATGGATCGGGCCGAACGCGATCCGAGAGATCGCCCTGCTTGCGGGCGACGCGTGACGGCTCGCGAGCCGGCTTCCGCGCAGGTTCGGAGTCCGGGGCAAGGGGTGGACCTGCAGTCAATCGGACAGGAGGTGGCGTCATGTTCAAGACGATCTCTGTGATTCTGGTGACGGCCTGGATGCTCGCGGTGTCCATCCCGGCGCTGGCCCAGACACCGACGTGCGATGCGCTGTCGGGTCCCAAGAAGGCCGTGGCCGACGCGGTGCTCCGCTCGCAGCACCCCTACGAGTGCTGCGACGACACGATCCACGCCTGCCTGCAGCAGAAGCCCGTCTGCCTGCTGGCCCGCCGCCTCGCCAACGACGTGTGTCGTCGCGCCGGGGCGGGTCAGTCGCAGGCGGACATCGAGCGAGCTCTGGCACGTCGCGCCACGAGCATGACCTCCACGCAGAAGGCGCCGATCGACACGAGCAAGTTCGAGCCTGCGGGTGCGGCTGATGCCAAGGTGCAGGTGACCGGGTACATGTGCGCCCGGTGCCCGTACTGCTCGCGTCTGCTGCCGGCGCTTCACCAGTCGGTGACGCAGGGAGCGCTCAAGGACAAGGCGCGCTTGCACTTCCGCGTGTTCCCCATCCGGTCCCACGAGGGCTCGACCGAGGGCGGCCTGGCCCTGGTGGCGGCGCAGCGGCTCGGCAAGTTCTGGCCTTTCCTGCTGCACCTGTATCGGAACTTCGACAAGTTCGACCCCGCCAAGCTCCCCGAATGCGCCGAGCACCACGGGATGAACCGCGACGAGTTCGTTCGTCTCATGAACGATCCCGCGAGCCGTGAGCTCTTGACCGAGAGCAAGAAGGAGGGAGTGCGGAACAAGGTGGGGGCGACGCCGACGATGTTCATCAACGGGCGCCCGTACTCGGCCGACCTCGACATGGCAACGCTCCAGGACGTGATCGAAGAAGAGCACGACCGGATGAGCGGACGCGTGCGCGAGTAGCAGATCCGGTCCGTCGCCGCGGCGAGACCTCGCCTCCGCCCCCCCTCCCGCACGAAGCGCGCACCGCTACGAAACCGGGTCTTGTGTACGGGCGAAGACCGGGTAGATGAAGAGCGCGATGAAGCCATCGAGTTGTTCCGGGTGTTCCACGTGTCGAACAGCGGCGAGCTTTCGAGGGGACGCTGCGCGGATGCCCGAAGGGTGTCCTACGCTGACGCGGCCGGAGGTGACGAGGGATGCGGCGCCGTACCTGGAGGGAGAGCTTCACGCGTTGATGGTGGCGGCGGACGGCACGCCGCGAGGCGCCGACGGTGCGCTTCGCAGCCGCGTGGAGGAGCTGGTGGAGTTTGCGCGCGCGCGGGGGATGAAGCGCGTGGGGGTGGCGTTCTGCGTGTCGCTGCTGCGCGAGGCGCAGCGGCTTGGAGAGATTCTGCGGGGGGCGGGGCTCGAGGCGTATCTGACGTGCTGTCGGGTGGGAGCGATCGACTACGCGGAGATCGGGTTGCCGAAGGCGCACCCGGAGCGCTTCGCCGCGATCTGCAACCCGGTGGCGCAGGGGAAGCTGTTGAACGAGGCCGGGGTGGAGCTCGTGGTGCAGGTCGGGTTGTGCATCGGGCACGATCTGGTGCTGCAGGAGGTCTGCGACGCGCCCGTCACCACCTTGGTGGTCAAGGACCGGGTCTTCGATCACCAGCCGGTCCTGGCCCTGCGCCCGCGGAAGCCGTCGGAACCGTGACCACCGGACCGCGTGCTCCACATGTAGAAAGTTGTTGAAAGTTGGATCGAAGACTGGCAAAAACCCGCGCCAGTGATGCGGAGATCCCCTCCTCCACCGCCCCCTGCTCCCCCGCCCGGCGAGTGGCTCACCACCATCGAAGTGGCTGCCCTTCTGCGCGTGCACCACAAGCACGTCTATCGCCTCCTGCACCAGGGCATGCCCTCCCGCCGCGTCGGTGGACAATGGCGCTTCTCCCGCGAGGACATCGTGCAGTGGGCCAGCCGTCGCGGCGAAGTCTGCTCCAGCCCCTTGCCCGCCGTCGAATCCACCCCAGCGGCTCCGCAGCCCACCCTCGTCGCCCTCGCTCCCGATGAGCTCTCCCACGCCGTCGCGGCCGAGCTCGGTGCACTCGCCTCCTCCCGCACGGCCGTGATTCACGTGGCCCCGCGGCGTGCCGTGGATCTGCTCGCCTCGGCCGAGGTCGCCGCGGCGGTGATTCGGCGCGAGGACGCCGGGGCAGCCGCTTGCGCGACGGTTCGAATCGCCTTGGGGAGCCGTCGTCTCGGGGTCCTGAAACGCGTGAACGGAGCCGATCCCGCGGCGCGGGTAATCGCGGTCCCTTCGGGGTTTCGCGAGACGAACCCCGATATCGATGCATGGCTCGAGGCTGCGACATCGGGTGGGGCGGAAGCGAGGGGGACGGACTCGGAGCCGGAGGCGTGCGGGCAGGTCCTTCGAGGGGAGGCGTGCTGCGCGATCGGCTCCGCGGTCTGGGGGCGTCGGCTCGGCCTTGCCTTCGAGCCCCTCGGTCAGCAGGAGTGGGAGCTGGCGGTACGTGTCGATTGCATGGAGGACCCCGCGGTGGCGACGCTGTGCACGGTGGTGCAGGGGGAGGGGCTCCGATCGCGATTGGCGGGGCTGGTCGAAGGTCCGGCGGATTCGGTGGGACAGATGCGACTCGAGCGAGGCGGCAAGCCGGGTCCGTCGCGCGACATCGCGCCCGGGGATTCCACCGCAGCGAGCGACGGCGCGACCCGCTCTCGTGAGACGGTGCGCTGGACGCTGCTCACGCGAGAGAACGCGGACCAGATGCTCGGACTGGTGGAGGGACTGCGCACGCGAGGGCTGCGCGTCGGGGGGTTCGTCCAGGTTCCTTCGGGCCCCGCCTCCATCAAGCCGCTCGGCTACGACCTGTATCGTCTCAGCCGACCGGAGCGACTCCCGCTGGCGGAACGCGTCGTGCACGACACCCCTCTTCCCACCGCGGAGCGGGCCTGCGAGCTGACGTTCCACACGGCGGCACTGGAACGCGCGTGCGAGTGGTTGCGGGAAGATGTTGGGGAGTCCGATCTCATCATCGTCGACGGGGTGGGGCGTCTGGAGCAGCGCGGACAGGGGCTGTTCCCTGCGCTCGCCTGGGCCCGCATGCAGGCGCGCCCCAGGCTCATCATCTTGTCGTCGCGTCGGGACCACATCCCCGACATCGCGCAGCGGCTGTCGCTTCCGGGACGTCTCGTCTCGGAGCTCTCCCTGGGCGAGGCCGGCGCAGGCACGGCGGCAGTGGTCGATCACGTCGTGCACACCTGCGGGCGAGTCCGCAACTCTCGCAAGCGGGCGTCCCAGCCGGGGTGAAACGCATGCTCGATTCCATCCCTTCTCGTCGCTGGAGCACCGGTATCGGCACCGGGAAATCCGCGGAGCTGCGCTCGTTCGTGGTGCAGGCCGCGGCCGCGGGAGTGCGCCCGATTGCCTATCTCCCGACAGCGACCGACGTCGGCCTGCGCACCGAGCGGGTGGACCTGCCGGACGCGGGAGTGGCCGAGTGCCTGGGGGCTGCGGAGCTGAGCGGACGACTCGTGCGGCACCTGTCGTCGGGAGAGAGACAGCGGGTCCGGCTGGCGTCGGCGCTGTCGGGTTCGATCGGGCTGGCGGCGCTCGACGAGCCCTGTCGTCACCTGGATCCGGAGCACGCGGAGGCGCTGGGCGCTCTGCTTTCGCGCCGCGCGACGGGCGGGATGGGGCTGGCGGTGTGCGATTCGCGGCGTCTTCTGCGCAGCGAGCTGTTCGCGCAAGAGACCGGGGAGACGGGTGAGGCGTGCGAGGCCCCCGAGCCGGCGGCGCCATCGACCGCGGATCCCCTCGAGCTCGAGGTGCCGGTGCCGTTCGTGCGCTCGGCGACGGGGCGAGCGACCGACAAGGTCGCGACGCGCATCGCGCGCGGCTCGTTGATTGTGGTTCGGGGGCCGAACGGTGGGGGGAAGACGAGCCTGCTCGAGGCGCTGGCGAAGTCGGCGCGGGCGGCGCACGTGCGCTTCGGGATCAGCCGTCAGGATCCGGAGCAGCAGCTCTTCGCAGCCACGCCCGAGCGCGAGCTGCAGGGAGTGATGGACGCGCACAGCGGGTCGCCTTGGAGCGTCGGGGCGGACGGCGCGGGGCAAGGCTCCGATGCTGCGCACCGGGTGCTGGCGCAGCTCGGGCTGGAGCGGTGGTTCGCTCGTCCCACGCCGCGGGTTCCGCTGGGCGTCGCGAGCCTCGCGGGGGCGATGATTGCGCTGTGGATGGGGCACGATCTGGTGCTGCTCGACGAGCCGACGCAGGGGCTGGACACGAGGGCGGCGCGCGTGCTGGGAGCGGAGCTGGTGCGTTCGGCGCGCGCCGGTGCGCGCGTGGTGGTGGCGACGCACGACGCGGAGATCGTTCGCATTGCGAACGAATCGTGGCGCGTCGAGGCGGGGACGCTGAGCCAGGGGGCGGTGTCGTGAAGGGGCTGGCCGCGTACCGGTTCTGGGGGTACGCCGCGACCTTCGGAGCGCTCTGGGGAGCGATCGAGATCACGGTGGGCTCCTTCGCACACGCGATAAAGCTGCCGTTCAGCGGCGTGGTGCTCGCCGGAGTCGGCGCTGCGATGCTGGTGGCGGCGCGGTCCGTGCTGCCCGCGCGCGGCCTGGTGCTCGCCGCAGGGGCGGTCTGTGCGGGAGTGAAGCTGCTGTCACCGGCCGGCGCGGTGATCGGGCCGATGGTGGCGATCCTGGTGGAGTCGATGCTGGTCGAGGTGGTGCTGATGCCCGCGGGAGCGAATCCCGTGTCGGGGGCTGCCGCGGGGGGCATCTCGGCGCTCTGGGCACTGACGCAGAAGGTCATCACGCAGACGGTGCTGTACGGGATGCCGGTGATTGGCATCTACGTGGGGATCCTGAAGCAGGCGGAGAAGACGCTGCACCTGCCTGCATCGGGAGGGATGTGGGTGGCTGGGGGGTTCGTGGGTCTGGTGGTCCTCGTGGGGGCGACCCTCGGAGTCGTGGGGTCGCTGGTCGGAGCCTCGGCTCGCCGTAAGCTCGCAGCGGAGGTGCCATGAGCGCGGGAGCACGCGGGATCATCGTGGCGTCTGCGCTGTTGACGGCGGTGGGGTTCCTGCCGCCGCACTGGCACCTTCCCGTGGGCATCGTCGCCTGGCTGCTGATCCGCTTCGGCACCGGCGACGTGCATCGCACCTTCGGGCGACCGCTGCGCTGGGTGCAGGGGCTGTTGCTGCTCTGCCTGCTGGGCGCGCTGTTCGGGCCCGGGGACACGCGGACGCTGGGGTTCGGCTGGTCGCGGTCCGGCGCGTTGGCCGGGAGCACGATGCTGGTGCGCGCCTTCGCGCTGCTCGCGCTCACCTCGTTCGCAGCGTCGGTGGTCCCGCTGCGTCGGTGGAGCGCCGGCATTCGGATCCCGGTCGTCCGCACGCTGATCGAGGTGGTCGTGGTGGCATCGAACCTGGTGCCGGTCCAGACCCGCGCGCTGACGGCTGCCTCGAGCACCCTGAGCGAGCGATTGCCCGGGCTGCGGCGCTTGCCCCGCCGGCTGTGGCTCCTGGCTGTCCACGGCGCCCTGCGCGCCGCCATGCTCGCCGAGAGCGTCGCCTTCGACATGGCGATTGCCTCTCACAACACCCCCGAACGAAGGAGAGAATCCCCATGAAGTTGCCTCTGTCCTGCATCGTCGTCGCCCTCGCGACATCCCTGCTCGCTGCCTGCGGCGATGACCAGGACGTCGATCCCGGCACGGATTCCGGTGCGACTGCGGCCTACCTCACGGTGTCCCATGAGGGGCAGTCGGTGAAGGTGGACCTCAATGGAGTTGCGAAGACGGCGTACAAGGACGTTCAGCTCGTGAAGCTGTCCGATGTCTGGACCGCCTCCAAGCTCCCGGCGAGCTACACGAACCTCGAGTTCGAGTTCGTCAGCACCGATGGGTTCAAGCCGTCGAGCAAGGAAGGATGCCCGGATCTGCCGGGGACCATGCTCGACAAGGGCTACGTCAATCCCGCCACCATGGACATGAGCTGGGACGAGACGTTGGGGCTCCGGGGATGCTACTCGGTCAACGACGTCGCGGAGATGAACGGCCACCAGCCCTATGCCCCTGCCGATGCGGGAGCGGATGACGCGGCAGGCGAATGACCACTTCGAAGCTGCTCCCGGTCCTGCCGGCGCTCGCGCTGAGCGTTGCTTCCCCCGCGTGGGCGCAATCGTCCGCTGGCGACGCGCATCCGACGCCGGCACCCGCGGCGTCGTCCGCAGACTCCGGGTCTGCGAACGGAGAGTCCCGGCGCAGCGAAGGAGAGGCCCGCCCCCTCGAGATTACGGTGCGCGGGCGTCGCCCCGGCATGCGGGGGACGACGGTGGAGACGGTGGATCGGAAGACGCTCGATCGGATCGGGGCGACCAACGTATCGGAGGCGCTGGACCGACTGCCCTCCACGATCTCGGCCAACGGATCTCGCGGCGAGCGGATGATATCGCTGCGTGGGTTCGATCAGCGGCAGATCCTGGTGACGATTGACGGGGTACCGGTGCAGGTGCCGTATGATGGCCAGCTCGATCTGGGGAAGTTCCCGCTGGGGCTGGTGGATCACATCACGGTGGTGAAGGGGGCGGGGTCGTTGCTCTTCGGTCCCAATGGGCTGGGAGGGGCGGTGGACATCGCGACACGGCGCCCCGGGGAGGGACCGCTCGTGACCCTGGCGACGGAGACTGCGCCGTTCCATTCTCAACGGTTGTCCGGCGTGGCCACGACGCGGGGCGGGCCGATCTCGGCCATCGGCGGGGTCTCGTTCGAGAACGTCCGGTACTTCCCGCTGTCGTCGTCGTACGTCCCCACCTACAACGAGAACGGGGGGCAGCGCGAGAACTCCGATCGGCGGAGTCTGACGGCGATGGGGAAGACGCGCTGGGAGATCGACGATCGAAACCAGATTGTCGCGAGCGTGTGGCACCTCGATGGCCAGTTCGGCGTACCTCCCGGCGTGTACGATCTCACGCGTAGATTCTGGCGATGGGGCGATTGGCACGTGAACTCGTACGCAGTGGCGCACGGCTATCGCGACTCGAAGACCACGCTCGACGAGACGGTGTACGTGAGCATGGTGGGCAACACCCTCGAGGTGTACGACGACGCGCGGTACGCGACCCAGACCCTTCCGGCGTCGGGGAACAGCACGTACGACGATCGCACGGTAGGGGGGAATGTGCGGGTGGCGCATCGATTCGCGTGCACGGCGGGCAGGTGCGTGACGGTGCGGGGGTGGGCGGGGGCGAAGAAGGACTGGCATGGATCGCAGGCTGCAGCGGGGGCGCCGTGGATCGACGTGGACGCGACGACGCTGACCGGAGCGGCGCAGGTGGATGGGCCGTTGGGAGAGCGGCTGCAGTGGCTCGCGGGGACGCAGCTCGACGGGGAGATACCGGGGAGCAGCGCGGCGACGGGGGATCTGGAGCCGGCGTTGGGCGTGGGTCCGATGGGAGCCTTGACGTATCAGCCGCACCGCGGGGTGGACCTCACGGCGGGGGTGGCGCGCAGGACCCGGTTTGCCACGCTCAAGGAGCGATTCAGCTCGTCGTTCGGGAACATGGAGCCGAATCCCGCGCTGGGACCGGAGAGCGCGACGAATCTGTCGCTCGACGCGAGCACGCGGCTGCTGCGCTGGCTGCGCGTGGATGTCGGGGTATTCGATTCCGAGGTTCGGGATCTGATCATCAAGCTGCCGCTGACAACGCAGCTGTCGCAGTGGCAGAATGGCGGCAGGGCGCGGTTCTACGGGGTCGAGGGATCGGTGCGGGCGCGTCCGACGCAGTGGCTGGAGGTGTGGGGCGGGTGGGCCGCGATGCGGATGCGACGTTTGGATCAGGAGCCACCGGACGACGCCATTCCCTACCGGCCGGACCAGAAGGGCACGGTCGCGGTGACGCTGATGCCGATTCCGCAAGTGGCGTTGACGGTGGTCGGACGTCATGTCGGGAACCAGCGCTTCCAGAATCCGAACACGATGCTGTGGGGCGAGCTCGGGAGCCACCAGCTTTTCGACGCGCGGGTGGATGTGACAGCGGTCGACGGGCTCCGGATGTGGGTTCGGGGAACGAACCTCACGGACGCCAACGTGCAGGCGCACTTCTCGTATCCGGAGGCGGGACGTCAGCTGTTCGTGGGAGCGTCGTGGACGGGGCCGTAGCGAGGGTGTTCGCGGTCCGGGTGAGGACGGCGGGACGCGCTGCGGGGTTCAGCTTCCGAGGCAGCCGAGCAGCAGGGTGACCTTGGCCTGGGGGTCGGCCTGGATGGCGGTGCACGTGTCGGGGCACAGCGTGACCTTGGTGGGGTTGTTGTTGTCGTCGTAGAACCACTTGCCCGCCGCGCACTGGGAGGCGTCGGGAACGCTGTCGAACTGTTGGACGGCGCCGCCGTTGCCCGGCTCGTACTCGACCTTCACCTTGGAGTAGTCGATGACGCCGGCGTCGGGGACCGGAACCTGGTAGGTGCAACCGATGGCGGTCTGCTGGATCTTCTTGAGCACCTCGATGAACACGGTCGGGTTGCCGTTGCCGACGTTGTAGTAGGTGCACGTGGCGGTGCCGCTGCAGTAGTCGTTGTGCGCAGGGACGCCGCCGCCGCTGGCGATGGTCTCCAGGGTCGTGAAGTTCGCTCCGGTCATGCCGATCACGAACGTGCGAATCCCGGTCGCGTTGAGGTGAGTCTGCACGATCGTCTTGAGGGACGCAGCGTTGTTGTTGCAGTTGCCCTCGGGAATACCGTCGGTGATCAGGATGCCGATGAGCGAATGCCCCGTGGCCTGCGGCTTGATGTTCGCCGTGTACGCCGCAAGCCCACGCAGCGCCGCCTCGGTCGGCGTGTTGGTCCCGTTCGGCACGATCGCGTTCATGCTGTTGCGCAGCTTGGTCCTCTGTGTGGCGTCGAGCACTCCACGCGCGATTGAGGGCGTCGCACACGCCCCGCCCGTCGAGCAACTGTAGTTCGTGATCGGGAAGTACTGCAGCGCCACCCAGTTGTTCCACGACCCCGGGTCCTGGAAGTATCCGTCGAGCGCGTTGATCGCGTAGCACCACTTGTAGGTCGAGCTGCTGCCCACGTTGCAGTCCTGCGAGCCGCCGCTCGCCATGCTCCCCGAGCGATCGAGCATGATGTACGCCTCGAGGGGCGCCAGCTCCGCCGCGGCGGTGACCGCGGCGCACGCGCTGTCCGCGGACACCGAGTTGTCGAACAGGGGCGCGTCATACTCGAAGGACACCTCGGGGATGACGTCCACGGAGGCATCGACGCTCGCGCCAGCGGCGCCGGACGCTCCACCGACGGCGCTTCCAGCGGCCCCGGCCTCCCCGGCCAGGCCGGCGCTGCCCGCGCTGCCCGCGGTGCCCGCGGCACCGGCGGCCCCTTCGAGCGAGGTGTCCGAGAGCGCATCGGTGAGCGGACCTCCATCGGCTCCCCCCTTGCCGGCGGGAGGGGCCCAGCCGGAGTCCTCCGAGTCTCCGCATGCCGCCATCAGCGCGGCCATGGCCGCGAGGGCGGTCAACGCGTGGACGGTGCCGACCCTGCGTGCGCG
>JAKLDZ010000800.1 GCA_022703255.1 Myxococcota bacterium
CCTGGCGCGGGTCTTGGTTCAGCACCCGGCTGGCGGCCAGTGGATGAGCGGCATGGGTGGCGACATCGTGATCGTAGGGTTCGCCGAAAGCTAGGCCGGATTCCCGGAGGCGCGGTCGGTAGGGCAGGCGCAGGGCGGGCGTGCCGCCATCGCCCACGGTGTCGGGCGCCAGCGTTTGCCAGGGGCGGGTCAGGCCGTGGTCGGCGAGCACGACATTGCCGTGAGCGACGGCGATGGCCTGCCTGACCAGCGCGCCGCCGACTTCGAATTCCTGGCTGACACAGAGCGGGAAGGGCAGCGCGTCGTCGGCGTGCCACTCGATCAGTAGCAGGTCGGTGGCGGTCAGGTCGTCGCGGCCGGGCTGGACGGCAGTGAGGCGAACCGGGTGGCGATGGCTGGCGTCGAGATCGGCGGCGCGGCCGGTGGTCGGGCTGAGGATTTCTTCGAGGATCAGAACGTCGCCGGCAGAGAGGGCGAGGGCCGGCGTGTTGACCAGCGCCGCCGCCGTGGTGCCGCGCGGCAGGCAATAGTGCGAATCGGCGAAGTCGTGGATGGCGATGGTGCTGTGGGCGGCGTGCAGCACCTGGTCGTGCAGGGTCTCGAAGACTTCGATCCCGGGCTCGGGTAGCAAGTCAAGC
>JAKLDZ010000801.1 GCA_022703255.1 Myxococcota bacterium
ACTGCAGCACGTGAACGCTCTGCTCCAGAATCCGATCGCTGCCCGTTTCGAAAAGGATCTGCTCCTGGATCACGATCTGCGGCCCCAGCACCCGCGCCGCCGTCGGACACCCGTTCGTCTTCGGATCCTGCGTCGCAGGCCCCTTCTCCTGAACGCACGCGTCCTGTCCGTCCGCAATCCCGTCGCCGTCCGTGTCCTTCGGACACCCGTGCTTCGCCGGATCGGGGTTCGATGCGCCCGCCGCCGTCGGACAGCGGTCGTCTCCATCTGCAATGCCGTCTCCGTCCTGATCCGCCGGACAGCCCCGCTTCGGCGCCGCCGCCGCTGGATCGCCGGCCACCTCCGGACAACCGTCCTCCAAGTCCACCACCCCGTCCGCGTCGCGATCCACCACCACCGTCGCACGATGCCCTTGCGGGGGGCGCGCCGCCGTCTGCCCGGGCTGCTCCGGACGAACCAGGTCGTCGAAAGATGATTCGTGGGACGAAGTAGTTGCCGATGACGCGGGGGCCTCGGTGGAGAACGACAGTTCGGCGACTAGACGGTAGCTTGGAGTGCCGACTCTGCGTGCGAGTTTGGGATTTTTTGCGAGCATGAATGTGAGCGGATCGAATGCGTATCGAGTCTTCAGCAGCACC
>JAKLDZ010000802.1 GCA_022703255.1 Myxococcota bacterium
GTAGGCCCCACCGCGAAGGCTCCTCTGGTGGCCTGCAGGCCCACCGGGATTCGCACCTGGTCGCCCTCGAGAGCCGTAGTTCCAGTACCAGTCGTCGGTCCACTCCCAGACGTTTCCCAACATGTCGCACAGCCCGTAGGCGTTCGCCTGCTTCCTCTCCACCGCCTCCGTGGCCTTGTCCATGCCGCTGCCATGCCAGGCGATTCTGGCGAGCTCTCCGTACCTCGCATCAGTCGTTCCGCCCCGGGCAGCTCGCTCCCACTCCGCTTCGGTCGGCAGCCGCTTGCCGGCCCAATCGCAGTAGGCCCTGGCTTGGTTCCAATCCACGCAGTTCACCGGGTGCTGCTCCCTACCGCCCACGTTCCACGTGCAGTTGCCGCCCATGTTCGGCGCGCTGCATGTGCCTGCTTCCACGCACCTCCGGTACGCCGCCACCGTCACCTCGGTTGCATCCATCCAGAATTCATCGACCCACATCCTGCGTGTCGGAATCTCATCTTCGAAGCACTCCGAATCCCCAGGGCTGCAGCCCATCAGGAACTCGCCCGCAGGAACACGGGCCATGCCGTCCTTCACCTCGGGACCAGCGGGTTGGGACTGGGTGCAGGCCAGGAGGCTGAGGCAGAGAAATCCTG
>JAKLDZ010000803.1 GCA_022703255.1 Myxococcota bacterium
AGTGAATCCATGGTTCGATGGCACGAGCAAGCCCGCCTGCGGCGGGCTCTGAGCTCGATGTGGAATCAGGTGTTCGGGGATCTCCCACCCGCCGCCCTTGGCGGAGCGGCGCTCGGGAAGCGGGTGCGGTCTCGGACCTTCGGCGGAAGAATTTGGACCCAGTAGCGGGGGGCAGGAAGGGAGCGGCGATGGATATTGGGGGCAAACGTCGATCGGACAGGTTCGAGGATCGCGGAACCGGCAGTCGTGGCGGCGGTGGCGGTCTGCCGCTCAACGCGCTTTCCTCAATCGTGCGCTTGATCGGGGTGAAGGGCGCGGTTGTCGTCGGCGTGATCGGCGTCGGCGCGTATCTGCTCGCTCCTGCCGGCGTCAAGCAGGCGATCCTCAACGCGCTCTCGGGCGGCTCTCCAGGCTCCAGCCAGACTGCGCCAGGGGCGTCGGGCAGCGTGTGCCAGGCAACGGCTGCCAACGCCAAGGCTTGCGACTTCTCGCGCGCCGTGT
This sequence comes from Myxococcota bacterium, assembly GCA_022703255.1. Classification (GTDB taxonomy): domain Bacteria; phylum Myxococcota_A; class Polyangia; order Polyangiales; family Polyangiaceae; genus JACRCQ01. The sequence goes on from JAKLDZ010000803.1 coordinate 502, forward strand.
TGGCCTCCACCGAAGACGTGTGGGCCGCGCAGTTCAAGCAAGGCGCGTTGCCGAGCTACGGGCGCGCGCCTGGGGCGTACCAGGAACCCACGCTCGTGGTGTTCTCAGGCAGTGTGTCGACCGGGGGATGTGG
>JAKLDZ010000804.1 GCA_022703255.1 Myxococcota bacterium
GCGATCGCCGACGACCTCAGGCTCGCCTGGACGGCGCTCGTCCCGGCGCGCACCGGCGGCGTGGTGGAGGTCGCCTTCTCCGCCGACGGCCGTTGGGCGGTGGCGCTCACCGGCGACGGCCGGTTGCACCGGTTCGACGCGGCCAGCGGCGGGCTGCACCTCGAGATCCCGTCGCGCGGGCGCGCGGCGCGCAGCCTGCCGCCCGGGCGCGCGGTGGCGGTCGCCGGCGAGGGCGGCGGCGACGACGTCCTCCGCGCGCACCTGCTCGATGCGCGCGAGGGCGGAGCCGGTGCCGTGCTCGGCGACCGCCTCGGCGGCGCGGGCGGCGATCGACGACCCGGACGCGTAGACCTCGAGGCAGCCGCGGCGGCCGCACAGGCACAGCCGGCCGCCGGAGCGCACGAGCACGTGGCCGAACTCGCCGCCGTTGCCGGCCGCGCCGCGCGCCGGGGCGGCGCCCGAGCGGCTGCCCGAGCTCGCCGCCGCGAACCTCTACCTGCGCGCGGGCGAGACCGAGGCCGCGCCGCTGACGCTGCCGCAGCTCTTCGAGGCCGGCGTCGAGTGCGGCCACACGGCGGCGCGCTCGGAGCTGAAGCACCAGGTCGCGACGGTCTCGGCGCAGCTCGACCAGC
>JAKLDZ010000805.1 GCA_022703255.1 Myxococcota bacterium
ATCCGGCTGCCAATCTCGATGGCGGTCCCGGCGACGCCGGCCAGATCGACATAGACCTCGTCGATGCCCCGGTCCTCGATCCGTTCGGTGATGGTCGCTATCGCAGCCTTGAACCGGCGCGAGGCGGCGCGATAGGCCGCGAAGTCGACCGGCAGGAAGTGGCAGTGGGGGCACAGCCTGGCGGCCTGCATCAGCGGCATGCCGGAGCGGATGCCGAAGGCCCGGGCCGGGTAGTTGGCCGTGGTCACCACGCCGCGGCTGCGCGGGTCGCCCCGTCCGCCGATGGCGACCGGCTCGCTGGCCAGTTCGGGGCGGCGCAACAGTTCGACGGAGGCGTAGAACGCATCCATGTCGACGTGGGCGATACGGCGGGGAAGGTCAGTCATGGAAAGTGTGGCGCCCCGCCATTATCTCGCGTCCGGTGCGGGGCCGTCGGCGGCCCGGCTCTGGCGCTGGCGTTACAGTGGCCAGGATGCTCAAGCCCCTTCGGAACGTCACCGGCCTGCCGCCCTGGCCCCTGCGCAGGCCTCTGCGCAGGCCTCTGCCCAGGCTTGTGCCCAGGCTTGTGCCCAGGCTTGTGCCCAGGCTTCTGCCCGCACGCCCGGCTGCCCGGCCCGAGGTCGGTGGAGGG
>JAKLDZ010000806.1 GCA_022703255.1 Myxococcota bacterium
CCGGGCACGAAGGGAAAAGTGCCCCTCCAGCCCGTCTCGTTTCTCTAATCGGAAAATTTCCTTTCCTCCCCTGAACCCTGTACCCCGTGAAATTCTTTGACAATAAAGGAGAAATAGTTTAAAAAACTACCCTTTTAAGAAACCGAACGCCCCGAGCGGAGAACCGACATGTACAGCGCAAGCGACCTGAGGAAGAACCTGAGAATCATGCTGGACGACGACCCCTACATCGTCGTCGACTTCCAGTTCGTCAAGCCGGGCAAGGGGCAGTCCCTCTACCGCTGCAAGCTCCGCAACATGCTCACCGGCAGCCAGGTGGACCGCACCTTCCGCGAGGTGGACACCTTCCAGCCCGCCGACACGCAGGAAAAGAACATGCAGTACCTCTACCGGGAAGGCGACGCCTACCACTTCATGGACAACGAGAGCTTCGAGCAGATCGCCCTGACGGAAGAGCAGATCGGGGCCGTGGCAGCCGGGCGCCGTGACTTTCTGCGGAAAGGTTTCCTGGCCGCCGGTGCGGCTTTGGCGGCGCCGCTGGCAGCACGCGCCAGCGAGGGCGATCCGGCGATTCTCAAGCTGCCGGAGTGGACGACGTCGCTGGGGCAGCCGGTTGCGGCGCGCCCCTA
>JAKLDZ010000807.1 GCA_022703255.1 Myxococcota bacterium
CAGGCGCGAAGCTGCCTTGGCCGCATCGCGGCGGTCGGCTTCCTCGTCCAGCTGTCGACCCATCGCCCGCCGCGCCGCATCCCGTCTTGCATTCTGTTCCCGGATGGCCTCATCAGCCCGCGCCGCTTCCTGACGGCCAGCCGCCTCTCGTGCCGCAGCTTCGCGGGCGGCGGCTTCACGGGCAGCGGCTTCACGGGTGGCGGCTTCACGGGCGGCGGCTTCACGGGCGGCGGCTTCACGGGCGGCGGCTTCCCGGGCGGCGGCTTCACGGGCGGCGGCTTCACGGGCGGCGGCTTCACGGGCAGCCGCTTCCCGGGCGGCGGCTTCACGGGCGGCGGCTTCGCGGGCTGCGGTTTCCCGAGCGGCGGCTTCGCGGGCTGCAGCTTCCCGAGCGGCGGCTTCACGAGCAGCCGCCTCCCGGGCGGTTGCTTCCTGACGAGCCGCGGCCTGCTGCACGGCATTCTGCCGTTCAGCTTCTTGCCGGGCCGCTTCCAGCTTTTCTGCAGCCTGGTGCGCTGCCTCCTGATCGGCAAGCTGCTGGCGTTCGATCTCTGCCTGGGCTGCCTCCTGATGGGCAACCGCCTGCTGCGCAGCGTTTTGACGTTCAGCCTCCTGACGTTCAGCCTC
>JAKLDZ010000808.1 GCA_022703255.1 Myxococcota bacterium
TGACGAGCCCCGGCACTACCTCGCGGCCTTCCCTCACGTTGGGCGATTCCTCGCTCGACACGGCCAGCCGCTTGAACCCGCTGTCCGGCTTGTGCGATTCGTAGAAGAAGCCGCTCGTGGTCGTCGGGTTGCCGATGAGCAGCAGCCGCGCGTTGTCGCTGGTAATGACGCCTTGCACGGCCTGATAGATGTCCGCGTCCACGCCCGCCGCCTCGTCCAGGTCCTCGAACAAGTTGGTGGTGCAGACGAACACGCCGTCAAAGCGCTCCATGCCCTGCAGCATCTGGTTGACCTCGGTCACCTCGTAGTGGCGCTCGGCCATGCGCCGGCTGCGCAGGAAGCTGTCGGCCTCGTCGAGCAGCAGCACCGCGCCTTCGGACTGCGCCTCTTCGAACATGCGCGCCATGTTCTGTTCGGTCTCGCCGACGTACTTGCTGGCGATGTCGCTGGCCTGGCGGATCATCAGCGGGCGCTGCAGCGCCGCGGCGATGTGCTCGGCCAGCGCGGTCTTGCCTGTCCCCGGCGCACCGTGGAAGCACAGGCTGCCGTGACCGCGGCGTTTCAGTGCCTCGATGATGCGCGGCAGCTCGAAGCGTGATTCCACGTTCAACAGACCCAGG
>JAKLDZ010000809.1 GCA_022703255.1 Myxococcota bacterium
GAGCTCGGACCCTCCTCGGCGACGGCCGCGGCGGCCGCCTTCGGGACCTCGCCCTCGAGCGGCTCCGCGGCGATCGCCGCCGTCGAGGCGCTCGACGGGAGGGCCGAGTTCGCCCCCATGAAGAGCGCGACCCGCTCGAGGTCGTCCCGGGAGAAGCCGAGAGCGTTCGTGCTCGAGCTCGTGGTCTTCATCTCCGCGCCGGCCATCGGCGGGACCGTCTCGGCGCCGACGAAGAGACGGAGCGCGGATTGCTCTTCCACGAGGATCCGGAGCGGCCGCCGGCCGTGGTAGTTCCATCCGAACCGCTGATCGTTCCAGGTGGGGAGCTCCGGGAGCGCGGCGCCGGGGAGGTCCTCCGGCGTGTTGAGCGCCACCGGGCCGAGCTCCTCGAGCTCGCGCCGGGACTCGAGGCGGAGCCACCACCGGAGGCCGAGGCCGAGGACCTCGTGGAGCCACGGTTGCCACGGGAGATCGATCCCGATGTCGAGCGGGTTCCGGTCGTCGGTGAGGATGGTCACGCCGAAGTGTGTATCGATGTGATCGAGGATCCCCAGGTGCCTCGCCGGGACGTGCCAGCGCGCGATCTCGAAGACCCGCGCGCCGGCGGCCGCGGCC
>JAKLDZ010000081.1 GCA_022703255.1 Myxococcota bacterium
GATGCAAGCCTTCGACGAGGCGCGAGCGACGCTCGGTGTCGACGCGGATGCGGACGCGGACGCGATTCGGAAGGCGTGGCGGAAGGCCGCGTTGAAGTGCCCGCCGGACCAGGATCCGGAGGGGTTCCGTCGCATGCGCGACGCCTACGAGCTGCTGAGCGACCCGATCCCTCAAGCGGACAAGATGCTCCAGCGTGCCGTTCCTCTGGTGGACGCTCCTCCGCTGCCCGATCACGGCTCCGATCAAGCGGCCGACTCTCTCCCGCTGGCCCTGCTGCGCGCCGTGATCGGAGCGCTGCCCGCGTCCGCCTTCCCGGCCACGCCCCCGCGCGCACGAAGAGCCGCCAAGACCAGAGAGGAAGCATGAGTACGGCGACCCCACAGAACCTTGACGAACGACTCGACGCGATCGTCGCCGAGGTCCGCAGGCAAGGCCGCGCAGGGATTGCGGCGCAGGCGGCAGCCGAGGCCTGTCTCGACGAGGTGAAGGCCCTTCGCGCCGAGTTGGCGGAACGCGACGACGGCGAGCCGCTTGCCGCGAACCGGGGTGACGCGAATCAGGTCGAGCCCTTGATCCTGGCGTTGCTGCCCGTGGCCGACGCCATCGAGCGCGTGATCGCGGAGGCCGAGCGTCTCGCCTCGGCCCCGGAGCCGTCCCGCTTCGCCAGATGGTTCGGCGCACGAAGTACGGGCGCCGACGCAGCCTCTCTGCGCGAGGCTGCCCGCGTGCTGCGCTCCGCGCTCGACCAGGCGTTGGAGACCTCCGGCGTCCGGGCGGATCGGCGTGTGGGAATCCCGATCGACGGCGACGTGCATCGGGTCGTGGAGGCGTGCGATGCGCCGCCTGGATCGCCGCCGGACACCGTGCTGCGGGTCGTGCGGGCCGGCTACGAGCGTGGCGGAACGATGCTGCGCGAAGCGGATGTCGTGGCAACGCGGCGAAACCAAGGCTGATTCAACTCGCGAAGGAAGCATGGAACAGTACACAGTTGTCGGGATCGATCTGGGGACCACCAACTCGTTGGTCGGCACGGTCATCGAGGGAGGCGTGCGCCTTTTCGCGGACAAGACGGGAGCGGAGCTGATGCCGTCGGTTGTCGGCATCGACGGCTCCGGCGCGCTGATCGTGGGCCGGGCCGCGAGAAACCGCAGGGTGATCGACCCCGATGGGACAGCCGTGTCGGTCAAGCGGCTGATGGGCAAGGACGTGAATGTGCGGGTCGGGGACCAGCAGCTGACGCCTGCGCAGGTGTCCGCCTTGATCCTGGGGGCGCTGCTCGATCGCGCGCAGGAGCAGCTCGGCACGAGACCCTCTCGCGCGATCATCACCGTGCCAGCGTGGTTCGACGACACGCAGCGCGAAGCGACGCGCACCGCCGGTGAGCTGGCTGGGCTGCAGGTGGAGCGCCTGGTCAACGAGCCCACCGCGGCCGCGGTCCATTACCAGACGGGCTCCGAGGCGGTCGTGCTCGTCTACGACTTCGGAGGAGGCACCTTCGACGTGTCGATTCTCGACCGCGACGAGGGCTTCCTCGAGGTGCGGGCGAGCCGCGGCGACACGCAGCTTGGTGGCGACGACATCGACAGGGCCCTGTGCGATCTGGTCCTGTCTCGCCTCGGTGATGCCCGTCGGCGAGTCGAGGCGGACAAGCACGCTCTCACGAGGCTGGTCGAGGCGGTCGAGCGTGCGAAGATCGCGCTGTCCGAGCGTGACGAGGTGCGGCTCTTCGACCCGTTCCTTGCGGGCGAGGGGGGGGATGCGGTGCACCTGGACCTGCCGCTCACGCGCCAGGATGTGGAGGACTGCGCGCGGCCGTTCGTCGAAAAGACCCTGGTCTGCATCGACGAGGCGCTGCGCGATGCGCACCTGGACGCTTCGAAGCTCGACCGGGTGTTGCTGGTCGGCGGTTCGAGCAAGATGCCTGTGGTCGAGCGGATGGTCGCCGATCACCTGCAGCGTCCGGTGGTGGTCGATCCCGAAGCAGATCGCGCAGTCGCCCTGGGCGCTTCCCTGCTTGCGGGGCGCGCAGCAGGGGCCGACGTGCAGGAGGTCCTGATCGACATCACCCCCCACACTCTGGCGATCGGCGCAGCCGGCTCCGAGGGGACACCGGTCAGCATCGACGATCTCGACGCGGTTCCGATCATTCCTCGCGACACGGTGGTGCCGGTGGAACGTACCGAGACCTTCTTCACGATGCTCGAGAACCAGCCCGTGGTGGAAGCACCCGTGGTGCAAGGCGAAGAGGACTTCGTGGGCGACAACACCTGGCTGGGCATGATCCGTGTCGAGGATCTTCCGCCTTCGCCGGTGCACAGCCCGGTCGAGGTCGTCTTCAAGCTCGACCTGTCCGGCGTGCTGCAAGTGCGTGCGAAGCACGTCCCTTCGGGAAAGGACGCCACGGTCGTGTTCGCCAACAGCCCGTACCGTCTGACCGCCCAGAAGCGGCAGGCGGCTCGGGCTCAAGTCGAAGCGCTGCGCGCTGCTTCCCCCGCGGAGCCTCCATCCGTCGTGGTGTCCGATTCCGATCTGTCGCTCGCGGAGGCGATGATGGCGCGAGCGCGCAAGGCGTTGGACGGAGTGCAGACGGGAACGGACGCCGCGCGGCGGGCGAGCGAATGTCTGCAGAAGCTGAGCCGGGCAGTCAGCGCGAAGGATGCGGCCGTACCGGCGTTGACGGACGAGCTGTCGGATGCCCTGCTGGACCTGATGTAGCGGGGCTCACGACCGGCCCCGGTGATGGGCAGGACGCGGCGCGCGTCGTTGTGCTGAATACGGGGGCCGGCGATGCCAGGGACACGGCATTGAAAGCATCCTACCTTGGTAGTAGGAGTTCAGCATGCCCAGAGGCTCCCCTGCCATCAAGCTTGCCATCACGGTCGACAGCGATGTTCACGCGAAAGTCCTGCGCGCTGCGAGAGAAGATGATCTGAGCGTCTCTGCCTGGATGACGGCCGCCGCTCGCCAGGTCTTGCGGGCTCGCGAGGGGCTGGCGGCGGTCGCGGCGTGGGAGGAGGAGCACGGCGCCTTCACCCAGGCAGAGCTGGAGGCAGCGCGCGCGCGAATCCGTTCCGGATCGCCCAAACCGGGCAAGCAGCGGTCGCGCTCCCGAAAGACTCGAACGTGAACCCGGTCGTCTACGACAGTGCAGCGCTGATCGCAGCGGACCGTAACGATCGTCGCGTGTGGGCCGAACACCGTGTCCGCCTTGAGTCAGGATCCGTTCCGCTCGTGCCCGCGGCGGTTGTCGCGCAGGCAAGCCGATCGCCGAAGCAGGTTCAATTGAGGAGATTCCTCGCGGGCTGCCAGGTGGTCGCTTTCGACGAGACTGCCGCGTATCGAACGGGTGCGTTATTGGGCCGGGCGAAGACGCACGACGTCATCGATGCTGCCGTTGTCGAGCTGGCTGTCCGCCACGGGGCCGACGTGGTCACGCAGGACGTAGACGACATCGCCGCCCTGACGCGCGCGATGAAGGCTCGCCTGAGAGTGATGCGTCCTTGAATCAGCGGAACCGGCTCTGCCGACCGTGCCCGATTCGCCGATCACGCCCGCTCTGCGTGGACCCGCGATCGCCGCTTCAGCGAAGTTCCCGAGGGTTGTTGCGGTTGGTCGGGGAGGGGGGGAACCGAAGCCCCGCGCATCCAAACAGCGGTCAGGCATGCGCGATCGCGGGGTTTGCGGCGATCCTCCTCCCTGGCCGAGCCGACGGGAACCGCCGCGATCCGACCCGAACCGAGGGTGGCTGGGAACTAACTGGCTGGGAACTGTGAAGCGGCAACCGTAAGTAGCCCCCTGGTGCCGTTTCCGTCGGGTCCGGTGCAGACTCTGGGGCGGCTGCACGCTGTTCGCATCGACAGCAAGGCGCATCGAGGACGATGTCGGCAAGTCGGCTACGCTTGCGCCCAGCCCTGCTCGGTCAGGCGCGTCCACGCAGCTTCGATGTGCCCTTCACGCATCGTGGATCGCTTGCGATCGCTCCAGCCATGGACTGCGTCCACCACGCTCTGCAGACTCGAGGCCCCGTGGCGCATCGTCCAGTGCACGGTGCCCAGAAGCTCCATGCCGAATGGCGTCTCAAAGCCCTCGATCAATCTGGTGACGCGATCGAGGCGCGCGACGGTGTCAGGCATGCCCGCAAGGAATCGCTCGGCCTCTTCCGACGCGCCGGGGAGGATCTCGAGCTGCGTCTCGGGGCCGTTCTTCCCGTCGCCCACGCCGCGAGTGTAGTGGCCCTCGACGTGCCGCAGCACCTTTCGGAGCGCGTCGGCGTACGGCCCGTAGACATGCGCAGTGTAGTTCAACCTCAGATGCTCGCCCGCTTCCTGCAGGAAGTAGGCAAGCTTCTGCACCTCGACGAGCGAGAGCCGGTATTCGTAGCCCGTGGCGTTGTAGCGGCTCATCAGCGCGATCACGGCCGCCCTGCCGGGCGTCATGCGCGGTCGCTCTGTGCGGTCGGGCATCTCCTCCGGCTCCGGCGCTGCCCGAGGCTCGTACAGCAATACCCGCACGCCTTCGAGTGACTTGAACGCCTCCTCGATCAGCGGGCGCACCCGCGGCCAGGGAAGGCCGCCGTTGCCAGCGCCCAGCGGCGGAACGGCGATCGAGCGGATGCCGAGCTCGCGCACCTGGCGCACGAGATCGACGAGCCCTTCGCGGACATAGGAAAGCTGCGACGGCCTCGCCCAGTGCTTCTTCGTCGGGAAGTTGATGATGAACTTCGGCGCGGTCAGTCGGCGAACCACGAACATCTTGCCGACTTGCACTTCGCCTGCGCGGCACGCTCGCTCGTACGCGTCGAAGTTCTCCGGGAAGGCACGCTTGAACTGCAGAGCGATCCCCTTGCCCATGATCCCGACGGTGTTGACCGTGTTGACCAGGGCATCGACCTCTGCGTTCAGCAGGTTGCCTTCGGCGCGCTCCAACATGTTCACCCCTGTCAATAGTACCATTCCCGCCTCACCGCGACCCCCGGTTTGTGGGCGGATTGGGCCAGAATGCCTTGAACCCTCGCGGCCACCTCGTCCGTCATCGCGACCACCTCGAGGATGGCGTTCCAGGGCAGGAAGTCCCTGACCAGGAATTCCGCCTGGCGGACCTCGCGGACCTCAGACCAGTACGTCAGGTCCATCACATCCAAGCGCACCTCGTTCAAATGGCTGAGATTGTCGTAGTAGAGCGCGTGCGCCAGCTCTGCGTGCCGGTCCGTGAAAGCCCAGGGCCGCCCCGTGGCCCGCGCCGTGTTCAGGGTCGAAACCAGATGTACCACGGCGCCTTGCCCGCCCTGGTACTCCGTCTGCCGTTTGTGGATGACGTACAGCATCACGGAACGGTTGCAGAAGTAGAACGGGACGTATTCGCCGAGCATCCCGTGGGCAGCGACGGGCACCGGACGACGCATCCGGCGGTCCTTGATGTGGCTGTAACCGATGCTCGTCGAAGTGCAGTCCCGCTCGATCCGTTTCGCATCCGACCACAGGCAGCCGTCGCGAACCATGCCCGCGAGGTTGTCCACGTAGGTGATGTGGTAGATGCGCGGGTCGGCGGGCACGCTCATGGCACAACCGCGGTGCGCAGTTCCACGCGGCACGCGCAGGGCGCATGCTCATCCGATCCGTGGGGTGAAAGGCGCAAGATTGCGGCCATGAGCCGGTGCACGCTATCACGAAGGGCCCGGTGCTTGCGACCTGCGCGAATAGCGGAAGGGGCCGGTCTCTGCGGTTCGAAGCTGCATCAATGCGCGTGGAACGTGCATGCCGCGGGTGCGCACCGCACGCAATCTTCCGGCGCCGACCCGCACGGGTCGCGTCGCCCGACGCGGTTCGACTTCGAGCCGAACCAGTACAGCGCCTGTTGGACCGGGCGCGGCGAGGACCGGGTTGCATCACCCGCAGGCTGAGGTCGCAGGCGTCGCGGGAGATCCATGACTCGTACTCGTCGTGGTCAGCCGCGTGCTCATCGGCTCGAGCCTGCGCGCATGGCGTTGGTATCCACAACGACGACGATGCGGCAATCAATCGTGGGGAACCATGCCGCTAGCCCCAGGGCCAGAGCGGGCGCGAAGGGGTTGAACCAGCCGCAGGCCTCGCCCGCCTTCTTGGGGTCCGGAGCGCGCGATGCGGAAAGGGATGCGTGCTCCCAGTCGATCGGGAGGTCGGTCTGGCCGTGGGCGCGATAGGCATCCATGACCGATGCCGCGGCCGCGTCATCGAAGATGTACGCGCCCTTCCGCGTCTGGTTCGCGCCCGGCTTCAGCAGGCAGACCTCGGTCGGAGGAGTCCCGTCACCCGCGGCAACCGCGAGCGTGATGAGGATGGATCGAAGCATCAGTGGGTGTTCCTGCGTTGAATCAGGTCGATGATGGTGCCCTGTCCACCGGAGGCCTTCGCTCCGGAGCGAGACAGGGACCGCTCGGCCTTGATGTGCATCCGGGCCACCAGCGAGAAGGCCTTGCCGCGCAGCTCGCTCGGGCAGCATTCCCACGAGGCGCCTGCGCGCTTCGGGTAGCCGATGGCGTCGCGGACTTCGCCGTCGACCTCGTTGAAGATCGTGACCGTGCGCCGCTGGTCGCCAAGCCTGCAACGGATGCGGGCCACGGCGGTCATCTGGGCGCGCAAGGTGCGGGCGTCATCACCGAGCAGGCCGAACGGGTGGGCGCGCTCCTGGACAGCGAGGCGCTGCTCGAGATGCGCGACCTTGGCGGACAAGCCTTCGAGGTTCGTGGTCAGCATCCCGATGATCTCGGTCTGCCTTCCGATGAGACGTTCGTTCGCCTCGAGCTGAGCGACGAGCTGCTCGATGACGCGGGCCTCGTCACCCTCGCGGACGTAGTAGCCGGTGCGGCGGATCTGCGGCAGGACCTCGTGGGTGACCCATCTCCGGAAGGCCCTTGCTGCGGGCTTGCGGCTCCGGAGGATCAGCGAGTAGAGGCCCGGCTCGAGGACGGTCGACAATTCCTGCGGTCCACCGGGGGTCGTCATACTATGACGACCCTTTTCATCCTCATCGAGAGACGCCAGCGCGCGATGCGGTTCCGCAATCTCCAGCGCCTCGCACACGTCCTTGGCGACCCACTCCTCGTGGTCGTCGACAATGACGATGCGAACTGGGTGGCCCTGAAACTCGTACAGCTTGATGTTCGACATGGCTTGTCCTTTCGAGGCAGGCGCCAGCCGGAGACCCGACCGGGGACAAGTCCAGTCAGGCCCCCGGCTCGCGCCAGCCTCCCGTGTCGACCGGGGCGCACCCGGTCCATCCTGGGTCAGCGACCCAAGTGTTCAGCGAGCGACCGCTCCCTGCGATCGCTCAGGTATGGAATGCGAACGCCCACCGGGTTGGGGTGGGCGTTGTCGTCAGTGCGTCGTGGTCAGGTGGGCGTCAGTACCCGCTGTTCCACTCGATGAGGCGCCGGTTATTGTGCGATCTCGCCTCGAAACATCTTCATCCGATAGAACACGCTGTCCGCTTCCTTGAACCCAGGTTCGGGCTCGAAGAGAAGTCCACCGTCTCCATCGAACGGCTGCCTGTGATCGTGCCTAGACTCCCAGATGGCGTCCGGTATCCCCGACGGGAACGCGTCACACGTGTCCCGATCCTCATCCTCGTGGTGGAAGCGGGTGCACGACAGACAGTCAGGGGCCATTCTACAGCTCAAGGGTTCACCGCCAGTTTGTCCAGGATGGCTTGGAGCGCCGCAGCGTATTCGTTCTTGGGCACCCCATGGGTAAGATGCGCCACAACGAAGGCGTCGGCAAGGGCCTCAGCTTGGCTCCTACGTGCTGCCCTGGAGATTCCGTTCGGAGACAGTCCCTTGATGGCGGAGAGGATCCGGTCCCATTCCGCTGGTGACATGCGTTCATAGTACCGCAGAACAAGATGACCCAACTCGTGGACCAGCACGCCGCGTGGTGTTGCGAAGCTTCCCGGGAACCACCTCCGTCTCCCCGCCTCTGCGATCTCCCTGGAGAATTCGTGTGCATTGGAGAAGGACCATGGGTTGAGCACAAGGGTGGCTTTGGCACTACCCGACCGGAGAGCCGACCAGTGAGTCGGGCAACCCCGACACGCTCGGCGGGTTGAGCTGGCGCTCGCTCGTCGGGCGCACGGGCGTTTCCCAGTGCCCCCGTGCCGCCGTCAGCTCGGGGCGGAGAATGGCAGCCCCCGTCTTCGGGTCGGAAGACAAGCTTGGGACGTACCCCGCTTCGCTTCATGAGGCGGTGCGGAAACTGCGCTCTGTTGCCCGATTCGCCACGTGATACCCTCGCGTCCCATGCGCATCGTCACCTGGAACTGCGGTGGGGGCGGCTTTCGCAAGAAGGCGGCGCGCATGGCGGCGCTCCGGCCGGACGTGCTCGTCGTTCAGGAGGTCGAGAAGCTCGACAACCAGCTCTTCCTAGACGGTGATCGGCAGCCCACGTTCTTGTGGCGCACGCCGGTCGGCGGGTCGATCCGGGGGCTCGCGGTGCTGTCCTACTCGGGCGTCGAGTTGCGGCCCGCGTTCGACGAGGCGCATCCGCTCGACGGCTTCTATCCCTTCGAGGCCACGTGGGGCGAGCTCGAGTTCCACGTCGCAGGGGTGTGGACGTTCGAGACACGTGGGAGCCGACGCACCTCGTACAGGCAAGCCCAGGCGGGCGTCGAGAAGTACGCCGATTGGCTGGTGGAGAAGCCGAGCATCATCCTGGGCGACTTCAACGCCAACGCGTCTTACAGGGATGGGGGCGTCTGGCGGTCGCTGTGGGAGCGGCTCGAGCCTCTTGGGTTCGTAAGCGCATATCACCACTTCTTCGACGAGCCATTCGGCGCAGAACGCAGCTCGACCTACTTCCACAAGGGCCACGAGTCCGAGAAGAAGTGGCACGTCGATTATTGCTTCATCCCCGCAGCTTGGAGGGAAAGGCTTCGACACGTTGAGGTCGGCGACTTCGCCTCGTGGCAGGGCGTGAGCGACCATCGTCCCGTTGTGGTCGATGTCGATGTCGATGCCGACGGCGGCCGACTCGCGGCCGACGCAGCCACCGTCAAGACTTGATCACGTCAGACACGGGCGTCCATTCCTGACTCGGTCTGTGCGGCACGGCCACCCAAAGCCAAGGGGCGTCGTCCCCCGCCTGACGCCGTAGCTGGGCGAGGGCTGCAACCAGCACGTCACGTGCGCGCTCGTCCCTGATCCCGAAGTTGATGACCTTCACGTCGGCGCGCAGCACGGCAAGCTTGGCCGCGTCCTCAAGCACGCGATGGTAGTTCAACCCCGGTGTCGGGACGCTACCCCATTCCGATTCGAGGGCCAGCCTGACCCTGCACGGCTGCTTGACGGCGGTCTGATAGTACGAAGTGTCGTAGGGTGTCGCCACGTAATCTGGGAAGGTGGTGTGCGCGAGATCGACGAGAAACTCACCTCGGGTAGATCGCGTTGGCGGACCAGCCCTCCCCAGGATCTTCCGCCAATCGGGAGGCTCAGGGAGAGGCCGCCTAGCGTCAATGGCAGTGCCTTTGGGTGCCGTCGCTGCAAACCAATCCAACACGTACTCTGTCCACACCTTCCACGGGTTGACCGTGGTGGCGTTGCTCTTTGCGTGCGTCTGCAGGTCGAGACCCACTGCCTTCAGCTCTTTCACAAACTCCGCGCCGCACTTCTGAAGCTCCGGCGTGTCGTACTTCTTGAAAATGAACGTCATCCTTCTCTCCTTTCATGACTTGCTGTCGCGACGTTGCCGCTTCATCAAGGCGTCAAGCTCGCGTCCGCGCTTTCGTCGCTACCGCTAATGCCTCGAACACGTAGGCGAGCGGAGGGGCGTCCTTGCGCGCATGGACGACCATCACGCGTCGGAGCCCTACCCAGGCCTCAAGAATCAGGCTTGGAGAGACGGGCGCGCACCGCGCAGTCATGTTCTCGTCGTCGCTGTCGAGCTGCCACGCATTGTCCCGGTCGTCGCAGTCCAGCCGCACCGACCATATGCTGCCGATCCGGCTGAACCACGCACCCGTAGCGACGGCGAGCCGAGCAATTTCAGGGGGGCAGTCACCAACCATCGCGAGGGCGCGATGGTCGAAGGCGAGGTCTCCGATGTCAGGGAGCGGCGTGCAGGCGATCCAGCCTTTGCCCTGCCTGACCAGTCGCGCGATGCGCCGCATCTCCTCGGCAACACCTCCCTGTGCTGGCAGGCCGAGAATCTCGGGCAGTCTCAAAGTGTGCAGATGACGTCGCGCCGCGAATCGCTTGCTGCCGGTGTTCTCGATCGGCTCGTAGAATTCAGGCGCAACGAAGTGGACGGTCACCAGGAGGGGGTCGGTCCCCGAGGCAGCTCTCGCGGCCGTTACCTGAGCGTCAGTTCCTCTGCCGGCTCGTCGCGTCATAAGGCACCTCACGTGTTGAAAGCTGCCGCGGTCTTGCGCAGGAGAGGGCAGAGCGCGTCGAACGCTCCCATCATCTCCTCCGCCGCTGCCGACGGGTCCGCGAGCACCTTCTCAACGGGCAGACTGGTCGACACGAAAAAGTCGCACCACTGTTCGCGGGGCCAGCCCTCGAGCGTCGCGAGAACATCGCTGAATGCCACTCGTTTCGACTTCCCATCCTCGATGCGGCACAGCCGACCCTTTTCATCCTGACGCCAACGAACGTCGTGCGGGCCCCACGAGCAGGCTTTCGCCTCCAGCCCGTGCGCGCCCAAGCTGAAGTCCCGCGCTTCGATTCTGCCGGATCGAAGATCCTGGATCAGTCGGTGCCAATCCCAGGTCGATGACATCTTCCACTCGGGTTCCTCCGGATCGCCCTCCTCGATACCCTTCTCGATCCAGAAGCCATAGCGGATCTGCTGCTCCGCGGGAGCGAACCAGGCGAAGAAGAACTTGGCGTTGTAGATGCGGTATCGCGGCAGAACCAGCACCTGGTGGCGGCTGGTGTTCCACGGGGCCTTGAAGTGCTTGTCGAACCCGCGCAATAGGGGCAGCAGCGCCTTACGCAGCTGCGCCTTCCACGTGAGGCGCCCCTCCCCGGGCTCTGTCGTGATCGACGCGGGTCCCCGTCTCGCGGGGCTGTCAGACGGCCGTGGCTTGGTAGGTGGTGCGGAACCTTCGTGCGCGAGTCGCCGGTCGAGCTCCAACAGAGCAGCTCGCGCTTCCCGCGGGTGTCGAGCCATGATGGCCAGAAGGTCGTCGGGCACGTGACCCGATGCAATCAGGAGACCCGTCGCATCCACTCCCATGTAGCGGGCGATCTCCTCGACCTGCTTGCGCGAAGCCCCCCGCTTGCCGGATGCAAGCAGGCTCACGTACGACGGCGACACGCCCATCTCCCCAGCCACTTGGGACCAGGTCACGTGCTCGGGCTTCAGCTCGCGGAGCAACTGGGCGAGAGCGCTCATAACCCCACCGTGCATCTGTGTGACTACAAAGTCAAGACATATGGCTTTACATAAAAGCGCGACGGTGCCACAGTAGGGTCATGGAGATCGTCAGCTACTGCTCGGGCAGGGCGTGGCGGGCCCGGCTCTGGACGCACGACGCCGCGTCATCGGAATGGGTGGAACGGCAGCGCGATCGCGACCTGGGTGCGCCGTGCGGAAAGCTTCGGGGTGCGACACGGTGGGAGGCGGAACGGAGCGTGGCGACCGAGTCGGACCCGCTCGTTGAGGTCCATCTTCGCGGCGGCACGAACGCCGCAGGCACCGCTGGTTGGGCGACGCTCGGCAAGGAGCGAACCTCCGTCCATGCCCCGCCGGCCGACGCGCGGACGCAGGACGCGAGGGTCCGTCCCGCTGCAGCCGAGGAGGTGCTTCGCCTGGCGCTCTGTTGGTTCATCGGGTGGCGGCACACGGGATGCTACCACCCTGACGAACAAGCTTTCGGCCACCGGCGTCTGGACGCGACCGCTTGGGTGATCGACGATGTCGATCCGTGGCTCGAGCGGGGGGCCGCGCTGCCGGACCTTTCCGACCCGCGCGACGAATCGCTCGCCGTGTTCGTCGCGTTCGAGGGACGGGATTTGCGGCTCGAGGCCTACCAACGAGTCGTGTCAGCATTGTCGAGGCCGTCAATTGGCGAGTTGACCGGGGGCGTGTTCCTGTCGGGCGGCTCCGGGGAGCGGTGCATGCTGGCCTACGCGCCCCTTCGACTCGCCAAACGCGCACGACGAGGCCGACGATGAAGCATCATCCAACGGCACGTGTGGAACGAATGGGTTCGGCTTTGGACATCGACGAGCTGATCGCGCCCCTCCTGCGGGACATGTGGAAGGCGGGCATCGACACGTTCGATAGCTGCCAGGGCAACCCCGAGGGGTGGGTGAGGATCGCGTTTCCTTCCGATCATGACCTGAAGCGATTCCTGGACGCTGCCGCGCCGCCCGCGCTGGGACGAGCCAACGTGCATGATCGCGCCGAGACGTGTCAGCGCCGATGGACACGCAACCTGCGTCGTCGCTGGCGCTACACCGTTTCCGTGATCGACGAGGATTCGCCCTGCTGCCAGGAGTGTCGGGCAAGCCAGACTCGAGCGCGGTTCAACGTCTGGATCGTCCTGCGGTTCCCAGTCGAGGACCTGCCGGCAGTCCACCGGAACGTCGAGGCCTTTTTGTCTGCCGCACCGGGTAAGAGACGCTCGCTCCGTATCGGAGCGTCAAGCAGGGCGACGAGGTTTCGCGACGGCAGCGGGCAGTGTCGACGAATGGAATTCGCCCGGGCGCTGTTTGAGTACGTGTTCCGCTTCGGCCCGGGGGACTTCGAGTTCGTTTCCTCGAGGGGCGCCGCACATGGGGGCATGCTCCGGCGTCCCTTGTGGCCGTCAGGAACCTGGGCGCTGCTCTACCTGCCGGAAAACCAGCCGTGTTGCTACGTCCCGGAAGACCTCGTGATGTCGGCTGACCTGCTGGGGCGAGCGCGCGCCGTGTGCGAGCCAATCCCGGACGACGAGGGCGTGCTCGTGCGCCTCGAAGGGGTCGATGCCGATTCTATGGACTTCAGCGCGGACATCGGCGATCGAGCGATCGCGTTGCTGACTGGCGTGCGCGCTCGCCCCGCTGTTGACGACTGCCTCGCCACGTAGCCTTCCGTGGTGACCGGAGCATTCCTGGTCCTCCACGCCGGCGTCGTCCGCCGTGCACCCAGGTAGCAGGCGCTCGCTTCAACGGGAGCACCGCGAACTTCGCCGGTAGCGGAACCGGTGGGGACCCCTTGCCGCGACGTTAGAACCTGTTCCACGCCGTGGGGTACCGCATGTACACGCTCGGTGCGTTGTGTTCAGGAGGTGCATTCGCGTAGAAGTTCGGGGGCAGCTGTACGCTCGGCACGCTGCCGGCGGGGTTGGCGCCGGTCGGCTCGCCCAGGTAGAACCCGCCAACCGACACGATGTGGTTCGGATAGAACCAACAGACTGCCTGCAGGGGCCCGACACCACGGCGCGGCATCCGTTCGAGCGGCTCGTCGTCAACGTGCCCGACCTCCCTCACGGACAGGCACGCCCGGACGACGCTTGCCCGGTAGTCAGTCGAGCTGGCCGCTGCGGCTCGAGATTGCCCGAGTTCGTACGGGCTCTCGTCTTCGAGAAGGCCAACGCCGACAACCTGGCCCCACACCATCGACGCCGAGAAGTCACCGAAGCCGTTCACGTAGCTCATCAGCATGAATCGTCCGTCGGGCAGGATCGCCATCTCGCGGCAGAACCGCGTCGCTGTCGTTCCCAGCCACCGATACCGACCAACGACCAGGGCGAGCAACTCGGCATCTCGAAGCACGCTCCCGCGGAGCTCTTCTGAGGTCCAAGACAGTGTTGGCGAAATCAAGGTGGCAGCATGCGCGCACTCGCCGTGGCCCTTCCTGCGAGCCACATCGGCAGGTGTCTCGCCCTTGTGGTTCTGGGCGCGCGGGTCCGAGCCTCGTCGCATCAGCTCGTGCACCATCTCGAGCCGTCCATGCCAGCAAGCCTGGTGGAGCAGAGAGTAGCCGCTCCCCTCAGCTTGCAGGGCGGTCAACCCCACCAAAGGGTGCTCCGCGAGTACCGCCGCCAGCTTCGCCCAGTCGCCGTGCTTGGCGGCCGTGTAGGCGTTGCGCCACGCGATCTCGTCCGTAGGATCGAACCCGCCGACGACCTGCCAGACCTCGTCCCCAATCGAGCTCCTCATTGCGTCCTCCGTGACCGAGTCTAGTCGAGTCTAGCCGAAATGCCTCGTTCGCGGTTTCGATCGGCTAGTTCTTGGCTTGGACGGGCCCAGCCGGCTTCGCTTCCATCGACGGAGCTTGGAGAAGTATGGGGAGCGACGCCGCGGCCCTGGGCCGGGACCATCGCCGCGCGCTCCTTGCCTCGACGTTTGCCCCCGCGAGCAGCTGATGGCTATACCCTGTCGGTCGGCCATCGGACCACGGAGTGCGATGATGTCAAACGACCGCGAGTACTTCGACGATCCAGAAGAGCGGTTCACTTGCTCGCGATGTGGCTGGAGCGGGGCCCGCAGCACCATGGCGTTCGAGCTCTTCGACGCCCTCTTCGAGATAAGGTGTCCCGCTTGCGGCCAGCGGATCGGGGTCGTCTCGTACCCGACCGAGGACCAGGTGAGAAAGGCCGCCCTCACGGGCAACGCGGAAGCCATCCGCATGCTCGAGCGGATCGAAGGCCGAAGGAATTGAGCAGGATCTCCTCAGTCCGGCGGCGGCCACCGGCGCGCAACGTCAAGCATGGGCGAGCACGCAACACGACTGCTCGTCGCGCTACAGCGCCGCCTCACCGTGATCCAGCGGTACGACCCACAACGAAAGCTCCGCCGGCACCGGGAACTGGTGGGGCACGAGTGCGAGGGCGAACGGCAGCTCAGCGATCGCCCCATCATGGAGCGGCGCCCCCATCATGCCGCGCTCCTGGCAGCATCGCACCGCGAGCTTCAAGTACCGCCGTAACAGCAGCAGCGGGGGGAACTGGTCGCGACCCCGCAGCCACTCGAGCACATCCTTCGCGCCCTTCGAGCTGTTGCAGGACCGGCACGACCAGACCATGTTGTCGCCCTCGTCAAGGCCGCCTCGGTGCTTCGCGATGAGGTGATCCACCGACAGCTTCTCGCGCGAGCCGCAGTAGCAGCACGCCTGGGGCAAGACCAGCTTCAGGCGTTCGTCATCAGCGAGCGCGCCCATATTCATGGTGCCAGTGCACAGCCCCTTGTAGAGCCTGGCGCGGATCATGAATTGGACCCGGCCATAGGCATTCGCGCGCTGCACGAGCGCCGCATGCGCCATCGCGAGGTTTGCGTAGGACCAGTACAACGACTCGGCGACCGTGGACGGCGGCGGCATGCTCGACAGACAATACCACGCCTGCGGAGCAGCCCAGCACGCACCGCTTTTGCAAGGGGTGCGCAAGCCATGCCTCCAGCGTTGCGACAGCATACGTCGCACTCACGCGGACCGACCCTCATCGGCTCTTGTAGGCAGAGCTACCGACGGGACGCCAGCGTGCAGACAGCGACTGCTGCACGTGCTGAAGCGGATCGGTTGCGGAAGCTCGCTGCCGATTCCGGAAGCGTTGGCGAAGTCGTAGCCCCGAAGGACAACAAGGGTAGGGGAGCGGCGACGCTGCTCGAGGCACACGCCGCGTCGATCACGTTCAACGAGTTCATCGACGGCACGTGGTCGAAGCTCTGGAAGCCGGGCTACGCCGAGACCACCCAGGAGCGCTACGACGACTTGCTCAAGCAGGGCGTCAGGACGCACTTCGGTCAGTCGCCACTTGACAAGATCACCGGGATGCAGATGCGGGCGTACTCGGCCAAGCTCGCGGGCAGGGGCGTGCAGATCAAGCCTCACCAATCGTTCGTCTCGAGCGTGCTCAAGGCGGCCGTCGAGGCCGGCGCGCTTGAGAAGTTCCCCGATAACTGGCCCAAGCTCCCCAAGCAGAGGAAGTCGTCACCCGACAGCCCTTGCGATGTGGAGGTCGAGGACATCGTCCGGCTCGCCCGAGGGTGGCTCAAGGTCGCCGTTGCGTTGGTCGCGTACGCTGGGATGCGATCAGGCGAGGTGCGTGCATTCGAAGTCCGCGATGTCGACCTGGCCAAGAACACCATCACGATCCGCAGGGCGATGAGCTGCAAGAAGCAGAAGGACACGAAGGACCACGAGGACCGCACCATGCCCATCGCTCCGCCGCTGCGGCCCATCCTCGAGGAGGCGATCAAGGACAAGCTGCCGAAGGCGCGCGTCGTCATCAACAAGGACGGCACCACGCCGAAGCGGCAAGACCTCTGGAACGACCTGGCAGCGCTGCTCAAGCGCAACGGTTTGCGACACCGCTCGTTCCACAGCCTGCGGCACTACTTCTGCTCGGCGCTCATCGACAGGGGCATCCCCGTTCCGGTCGTGCAGCGTGCAGCCGGCCACTCGGATCTCAAGACGACCCAGCGATACGTTCACGCCCTGCGTTCGCTGGACGCCATCTGGGGCTAGCCAGACCGGATATGGCAATGGTGTGGAAACGAAAACAGGCTTGTTCAGCATCTAGCTAAAAACAAGCCCACTTTGATCACGTTGTCGGGGAGGGGGGGCCGGAATCCCCGATTTCTGGGAACGCTATGGAACACGGCGAATTTGCGTCGTCGCCGCGGCCCGAACTCGGGAGCATCGCAACTCCATGCTACGCGAAGCGACAGGAGCCGACGGGGTTCGTGGAAACGGGGCGGTAACGCATGCGCTACGTGCCGGTGAGCGCCTTGTGCTCTTCGGGCGTGTCGGTGACGATGAAGGAGATCTTCGCTCGCTCGGCCGGTGAGAGCGCCTGGTCCAGGTACAACCAGATCCGGTCCTGCCGCTCAGACGGCGACATCGATCCGAAGCTGCCCGATAGAACCTGGCCCGCCACCTTATCGGGCGGCACCTCTTCGAGCTCGATGACGGGTGCTGGGTCGGGTTGGCACGCGCTCCGCAGCGCG
>JAKLDZ010000810.1 GCA_022703255.1 Myxococcota bacterium
GGAAGGGGATCTATCCGGCGACGGTCGCGGAGGTCGCGTACGGCAAGAGCAAGACGAAGGCCGGCTTGATGTTGATGAACCGCTCGAGCTGGAACGACCACATCCGGCGCGCGAAGACCGGGTGGGAGGCGTACGGCGTCTCCGGGTTGCAGTTCGAGCACCGGTACGGCTCGCACCCCTCGAGCCTCTACAACACCGGCACGCTGTACCCGGTGGTATGGATCCCGCCGACGGACGGATCCGAGCCGGAGGCGTTCTTCGGCGCGAAGCCGTCGCCGACGCCCACGCCCACGCCGTCGCCGACGCCCACGCCGTCGCCGACGCCGCCGACTCCGCCGCCGATCGGCGGACAGCCGTACCACGTGGTGTGCCCCGTGTGCGGCCGCGGGTTCGACGTGATCGGCACGCCGGTGGTGCCGCCGCATCCGCCGTGCCCGTTCTCCGGCTGGCCGAGCTCCTACGTCCCGCCGTCGCCGACGCCCACGCCGTCGCCGGAGCCGGAGCCCTCGCCGGAGTACCCGGAGCCGATCCCCGGTCCGGAGCCGGAGCCGGAGCCGGGACCGGTACCGCCGCAGCCGCCGTTCCCGGAGCCGGAGCCGACGCCCACGCCGGA
>JAKLDZ010000811.1 GCA_022703255.1 Myxococcota bacterium
AGCGCCCGCTCGCAGACCTCGCTCAGCGCGCGACCGATCGACGCGTCCAGCTCGTGCAGTGCAGGCAGCGGCGCGTTGACGAGCCGCACCAGGGTCTCGGCTTCGCTGCCGCCCTGACGGGGCTTGAAGGCCCTTCGCCCGGCGAGCCCTTCCCAGAGCATCACGCCGACGGCGAACAGATCCGCGCGTTGATCGTACGGCTCTCCCTTCGCCTGCTCGGGCGCCATGTACCCGAGCTTCCCCTTGAGCCGACCGTCGCGCGCTTCCGCATCTCCCGCCGCCGCATGCGCAAGCCCGAAGTCCGTGATGCGCGAGATCCCGTCGAGCCCCACCAGCACGTTCTGCGGCGACATGTCGCGATGCACGATGTGCAGGAGCTCGCCCCGTTCCCCCCGAGCCTCGTGCACGGCCTGCAGCCCGGCCAGGGTGTCGAGCATCACGCGCACCACGATCGCCGGCGGGACCCGCCCCTCCCGCGCCGTCACGGTCGAGATCAGGTCCGACAGCGTCGCGCCTTCGACGTACTCCATGACGATGAGCGGTCCGGACTCGAGGAGGACGACCTCGAGGGTGCGCACGACGCAGCGGTGTCGGATGCGAGCGGCGAGGCGGC
>JAKLDZ010000812.1 GCA_022703255.1 Myxococcota bacterium
GATGGAGTCGAGCGCGTCGGGGATCTCGCGATCGGGGCGGCGCTTCGACGGCGGCTCGGGGCGGTCCTGCACGTGCGACATCATCGTGGCCAGCGCCGAGTTGCCGCGGAAGGGCACGGTGCCGGTGAGGAGCTCGTAGAGGATCACTCCGAGCGAGTAGACGTCGCTGCGCGGGTCGAGCGGCTCGCCGCGCGCCTGCTCCGGCGACATGTACTCGGGCGTTCCCGGCACCAGCCCCGGCGTGGTGATCGAGCGGTCCTCGAGGTCGAGCATCTTCGCGATGCCGAAGTCGAGCACCTTGACGAAGTCCTGCCCGGTGCTCTGCTCGAGGAAGATGTTCTCCGGCTTCAGATCGCGGTGGATGATGTTGAGCTTGTGCGCGGCCTCGACGGCGTCCATCACCTGGCAGAGGATGCTCGCGACCCTGCCGAACGGGATGGGGAACTCCTTCTGCAGGACGCTGTCGAGGCTGCGGCCGCGCAGGTACTCCATCACGATGTAGAGGATGCCGACCTCGGTCTGCCCGAAGTCGAGGACGGAGATGCTGTTCGGGTGGTTCAGGTGGGAGGCCGCGCGCGCCTCGTTGGTGAAGCGCGCCGCCGCGGTCTCGTC
>JAKLDZ010000813.1 GCA_022703255.1 Myxococcota bacterium
TGACCCGGCCCGCAGCGGCCCACAGTGCCCCCGGCATCCTGAGCGCCCGTGACTTCCGACCCGCCTGCCAGCCCCGGCGACCTGCCCTGCGGTGTCGCGCTCGAGCCCTCGGCCGCGCTCGTGCCGCTGGGCACGATGCCCGCCGAGGCGGTCGCCGCAGCGGACCTGGCTGCGGCGCCCGCGCAGCCCGGCCCGGCCGCCGCGGCGGCCACGCGTGGTTCGCCTACCTCAAGGGCGAGGACCGGTGGGAGATGGACGTCGGCCGCTACGACGAGGACCAGTACCAGACCGGCGTCGCCATCCACCCGCAGACCAACCGGCCGCTGACCGACCACGAGCTGGCGTTCCAGTGCGACCGCGCGCTCCGGCGCGGGGACTACGACCGGGCGCAGCGGCTCGCGCGGATCGCCGAGGTGCTGCTCGCCGCCGGCGCCGCGGACGACGCCCTCGAGCTCGCGCGGATGGCCCGCGGCGCGGCCCCGCTCTTCCTGCGGCCGTGGGACCTCGAGGCCGTCGTCCTGCTGAAGCGGGGCGACCTGCCCGCGGCGATCGAGCTCTGGACCCGGCAGGCCGCGGCGTTCCGCCGGTTCCCCGACGTCGAAACCGCCGTG
>JAKLDZ010000814.1 GCA_022703255.1 Myxococcota bacterium
GGCGGCCTGCAGGCGGCTGGCCATGTCGCCAATCTTGGCGGCGAGGCTGCCACCCGCTGCGGTGGCACTGCCGAGGCTGACGACATCCGGGGCGTAGCCGTCGAGGCCGATGCGCAGGCTGGTGTGGGTGGCATCGGGCAGGGCGTCGAGATCGCCGGCGGCAAAGGTGGCGCTGGTCAGCGTGGCCGGGTCGGGCATCGGCGCCGGGCGCAGGCTGGCGACGGCATCGACTTCGCTACCGCCGTTGGCTACGCCCAGTTTGAGCACGCCGGCAGCGTTGTTGCTGGTCCCGGGCAGGACGCGGACGGACGAGAATTCGCCGCCTTCGCCCGATCGGAGCACCAGCCGGGTGCCGTCCGGGGTGCAGGAAAAACCGGAAAGCGCCAGCTTGCCGCCGGCCTGGGAAGTCACCTTGGCGGTAATGGCATTGGCCAGTGCCAGCCGGCGATCGGGTACGGTGGCTCCGGCGACGTCGCCCGGCAGCGTGATGCTGACGGTGACCGGCGGCAGGCCATTGACCGAAACGCGGAAGTCGGTGTGGGTGGCGTCGAGCAGGGTCTGCACATCACCCAGGGTGTCGCTGGTTGAGGTGGCCGCCGCCAGCGCAT
>JAKLDZ010000815.1 GCA_022703255.1 Myxococcota bacterium
TCGCAGCCCGCCCTGAAGCTCAAGCACCCTGAAGCGCCTCCGGCGGCCTCCGACACGCCCCGGAGACGCTCCGACGCGTCACTGACGCTCTCCGACGCGCCGCTGGCGCTCTCCGACGCGCCGCTGGCGCTCTCCGACGCGCCGCTGACGCTCTCCGACGTGTCGCCGACGCTCTCCGACGCGGCTCGGAAGGCATTTTTCGCACGTTTCGTGAGCGTTGGCGCTCGATCGTAGCGCTTCTGGCGACAATCGCAGAGCGTTGGGCACGAATCGCCGAGAATTGGGCTGCTTGTGGTCACCGATCGCGTGCGAGTGCGGCCGAGCTGTGCGCGATCACACCCATGGGGAGTCTGTCTGCAGGGAGGCTTGGGAGGGACTCCCTTGAAGTACCCCGCACTGAGGTGCGGGCATTGGGGGCAACCGGAGGATTCCTGGGACAGGCCAGAGGGAATCCATGGTTCGATGGAGCTTCAGAGGGACTCCCTTGAAGTACCCCGCACCGAGGTGCGGGGCATTGGGGGCTACCGGAAGATTCCTGGGATAGGACAGAGTGCATCCATGGTTCGATGGCACGAGCAAGCCCGCCGGCGGCGGGCTCTGCGCTCGA
>JAKLDZ010000816.1 GCA_022703255.1 Myxococcota bacterium
TACATGAGTCTGATTACCTTCGGCCTCAACTCGGCTGTGGGACGCTCTCTCACCATTGCGCTGGAGCGCGAGGATCATGCGAAAGCCAACCTGGTATTCAACGTCTCGCTCTGGGGCAGCCTTGTTCTGTGCGCCCTGCTCCTGCTGCCCGCCATTGCGACGGTGGTTCACGTGCAGCATCTGCTGCGGATTCCGCCTGGTTACGAAACCGCCACCCGCTGGCTTTTCGTGGGGACGATCGCCGCATTCCTGCTGAATCAGCTTAAGACCCCATTCGGGGTGCCGTGTTTCTCCCGCAACCGGCTGGATTTGGAGAACCTTGTCGTTATTTGTGAAACGCTCACCCGGGTGGGGCTCGTGGTTTGCCTCTTTGCCCTGTTCACGCCGAGGATCGAGTTCGTGGGCGCGGGCATACTGGCGGGGACCGTGGTTTCCACCGTGGGGATGGTTTGGCTCTGGCGGTTGCTCACCCCCACGCTTCGTGTCCGGCTCCGCGATTTCGACTGGGGCATGCTCAAGAGCCTGTGCGGCACGGGCGGCTGGGTCATCATCAGTCAAATAGGCGTGATCTTGTACCTGAACATAGACCTGCTGGTTGCCAAT
>JAKLDZ010000817.1 GCA_022703255.1 Myxococcota bacterium
GGCGGCGTTCCCGTGGAGGTCCTGGAGCCCCCAGGCGTTCGGCTCGTAGCTGCCGGCAGGCGCCGTGACGAGGAAACCGTCATCGAACCGGGCGTCCCGGGGAGCGAGGTCCGGCGACCTCGGCCGCCAGCCCTCGAAGGCCAGCTCCCGGATGCGGGCATCGGCGACGTTCGCCCGGCGGGAGAAGTCGGCCTCCACGCCTCCGTGGGAGAGGGCCGTGGCGGTCCCCGCCCGGCAGGCGTACTCCCACTCCGCCTCGGTGGGGAGGGCGACCCGGAGGCCGGTCCTCGCCGAAAGCCACCGGCAGAAGGCGGCCGCCTCCTCCCAGGAGACGCGGACGACCGGCTGCCGGGGGCCGTCGAGGGGCCAGCCGAGATAGGCCTCGCTGAAGATCCACGAGCTCCTGTGCTCGAAGCGGCTCCGGTGGGCGGGGTCGAAGCGGGCGAACTGGGCGTTCGTGACCTCCGTCCTCCCGATCCAGAAGGGCCGGTCAATCGTCACGGCCGCCGCCGGGGCCTCGTCGGCCTCGCCGCCATCATCGCCCATCACGAAGGTCCCCGCCGGCACCCGGACGAGGTCCAGCGTCACCCCGTCGCCGAGGTC
>JAKLDZ010000818.1 GCA_022703255.1 Myxococcota bacterium
GGCCGAAGAGGTCGCGGCGGTCATCAACGCCAAGATCTCCGGAGCTCGCGCTACCGTGACCTCGGCGGGCACCAAGGTCACGATCACCTCCGACCGCAAGGGCACCGGCTCCTACATCGAGGTGACCGGCGGCACCGCGAACGGCACGCTCAACTTCAACGTCGCCGAGGTGCAGGGCACCGGCAACGTCTCCAACATCCTCTCCGTCGCGGTCTCCGAGCTCAAGACCCTCATCGAGGCGTCCTGGGTCGACAACGGCGGCGTCACCTGCTCGTCCTCGGGCGGCGCGCTGCTGATCGAGACCAACGCCTCGGGCGCTCTCGCCACCGTGCAGGTCATCGCGGCCTCGACGGGCGACGACGAGGTCGGCCTCGTCGATGGTGACGGATCCACTGACCAGCGTTGCGCTGAAGGACTCCGCGCAAGTGACCGTCGGCGGCTCTACGTCGGCGAAGAACGCCGTCACGTCGATGCTCTCCTGCACGTTGGTGTCCGTGCGCGGGTTCTCCGTCGACCCGTCCGACCACTCGATGAACTCATGGCACGGATCGGGGACGGCGGTGACCGCCTCGCCGTCCGCGCCTTGCACGACGATCTGCGA
>JAKLDZ010000819.1 GCA_022703255.1 Myxococcota bacterium
GAAACTGCTGCGCGTCATGGAAACCAGTACCTTTCGTCGCCTCGGCGGCAACAAGACGCTGACCGCCGATGCACGTTTTGTCGCGGCGACCAATCGCGACATCGAGGCGATGGGTCGTAGCGGCAGCTTTCGCAGCGACCTCTATTTTCGCCTCTCGCGTTTCGTCATCACGGTGCCGCCGCTGCGCTCGCGGCGCGAGGACATCGAACCCCTGGCAAGGCATTTCCTCAACGTGCTGACCCGCACCGCACCCATGAGCCTCGCGGCTGACGGCCTGAAGCTGCTCCTGGCCTATGACTGGCCCGGCAACGTGCGCGAACTGCGCAACGCCGTGGAGCGTGCAGT
This sequence comes from Myxococcota bacterium, assembly GCA_022703255.1. Classification (GTDB taxonomy): domain Bacteria; phylum Myxococcota_A; class Polyangia; order Polyangiales; family Polyangiaceae; genus JACRCQ01. Next base: position 346 of record JAKLDZ010000819.1, read on the forward strand.
CATCCTGGCCCGACCCGATACTCAGGTCCGGGCCGAGCACCTCGCCTTCATCCCGCGCGCGCAAACCGGGGAAACCGTACTTCGCTTCGCCCAGGACCCGACCCTGGAGCAGATCGAGCGAGACTACCTGAAACAGGTCATGGCGAGGAACGGCGGCAACCGGCAGAAGACGGCCGCCGTGCTGGGTATCAGCGAGCGCCACGTCTATCGGCTGATCGAGAAGTATCGCAATGACTGAGTGGCCGGCCGCTGCGAG
>JAKLDZ010000082.1 GCA_022703255.1 Myxococcota bacterium
TCGCCTTCCTCGTCCTCTTCTTCCCCGGAGCTGATGAGGGCGCTCATGACGCGGGGGAGAGACTCGGGTTCGGCCTCGACGGGGTTGGCGACATCGAGGTGTCGCGACGCGCCCTGTCGACCTTCGGTGGTGAGGAAGGGGCCGCCGAGCTCTTCGGACAAGAGCGTATCCTCGACGAAGCGCGGGTCGGCGCTGGTTGCCGAGCCGAGGAAGCCTTCGGCCAGGGACTCGGCGAGATCGTCCTTGGCAAAGGCACGGGCTCTGCCGCCCGTCGGGTCCTTGAGGAAGGCGTCACCCGAGTCGCGCCGGGTGTGTTGAACCGACGCGTGCCTGGATGCCATCTTCCGATCCGTGGTGCGCATGACGTCATCTCCTCTGCGTTCACCCGTGGTGTCGTGGAGTGCGGCCCGCAACACCCGATGATACCTTGGAAGGGCTTCCGGGTGTTGGTTGTCCGACCGACTCCGAAGCACTTGCGCGTGTCCAGGTGAGGATCTGGGGGCCGGGCACCGGCACGACAAGCACCGGGCAGGGGGCGTGCTTCAAGAGACGTTCGCGGGTGCTGCCGAGGAGGGCGTGGTGCCAGCTCCCGTGGCGGTGGGAGCCGATGACGATCAAATCGGGATCGAGCGCGGAGACCTCGTTGACGAGCGCGGCCGTGGTTGGATGCTCGACCAGGATGGAATGGGCCGGAATGTCCTGCGAGGTGAGGATGGTCTCGAGGTCGTCGAGCATCCTGCGTCGATCGTGCAGGATCTCCGCGTGGGCTGGGGGAGCGGGCATCGGAGTGAAGCCGATGTCCCCGGAGGCAGCCCAAGGGGGCTCGGGAATGACGACATGGACCAGCCAGACCTCCGCCTGGAGACTCGAGGCGAGAGAGGCGGCGGCCTCGACGACGGCCTTCGATGCGCTGGAGAGATCGACGGCGGCGACGATGCGGGTGCTGGGATTCAGCATGGCAGGTTTCCCCCTGACGAAGCCATGGGATGCGGAAGGGGGCGAGGGAAGTGCTTGAGCCGAGAAATGTCGGGCAAGGCATGCCGGGCGGGTTGAGGCGAGCGGGCGAGACGTCCTGTGGACTCGAGGTCTGGCCGGGGTGAGGTCGCGCTGCCGCACGCGCGACGGCGGCAGCGAACCCGGAGCCTCGGAAAGGAGGGAGGAATCCCAAAGGGGAGAACGAGGCAACCCGGTTCAATCGTGCACGGCGCGCAGAAGATCCGGCTGGAGCGCGGCGGAGCTTCCGTGCCACAATGGTTTGAACGCATGCCTTCGAACCACGAGTCCGACCCCCTCATCGGGATGGTGTTGGCCGGCAAGTACCGGATCGACCGCGAGGTCGGGCGCGGAGGCATGGCGACGGTCTACGAAGCAAGGCACGTGAAGCTCGGCAAGCGGGTGGCCGTCAAGGTCCTCAACTCCGAGCTCGTCGCCGCCTCCGGACTCGTCGAACGATTCCTGCGTGAGGCCCGGGCTGCTGCGGCGATCGAGTCGCCGCACATCTGCGGGATGCACGACGTGGACAAGCTCGACGACGGTCGGCCGTTTCTGGTGATGGATTTTCTCGACGGAGAGAGCCTGTTTCAGCGGCTGGAGAAGGTTCGCAGGTTCGATCCGCAGGCGGTCGTGCAGATCTTCACCCAGCTGTGCCGGGGGCTGCAGAAGGCGCACGACGCGGGCATCGTGCATCGTGATCTCAAGCCCGAGAACGTGTTCCTCGCGAAGAACGACGAGGGGGAAGAGGTCGCGAAGATCGTCGACTTCGGACTCGCCAAGTTCTACGACACGGGCGACGGAGGCCCCGAGAAGCGGCTCACGCGCGACGGAGTCATCTTCGGTACGCCGCTGTACATGAGCCCGGAGCAGGTGGTGGGCGACGGCAAGGTGGATCACCGATCGGACCTGTGGGCGATGGGCTGCATGGCCTACGAGTGTCTGACGGGCCGAAGCGTGTGGAACAACAGCCGGGGGCTCGCGATGGTGTTGGCCCAGATCGCGGCCGACGCCTTGCCCATCCCCTCCAAGAAGCTGCCGTCGATCCCCGCAGGCTTCGATGCGTGGTTCGCGCGGGCTTTGGATCGCGACCCCGACAAGCGCTTCCAGTCTGCTCGCGAGCTCGCATCCGCGCTCGCCAACGCTCTGGGCTTCGAGCTGGTCCGTCCGTCGCTCAAGTCCAGTGCCGCTTTCAACGAGGTCAGCGACATCTCCGCGCGGTATCGGATCGTCCCGCGCAAGCCGCTCGACGACTCCGCCGAACCCGTCGGGATCGACATCACTCCGATCCCTCCTCGACCGGAAATCGTCGAGTCGCCACCCCGATTGCAGAATGCCTCGGTCACCGACGTCGCGCACACGACGGCCGTTCGTGTGGAGCCTGCGCGCACCAATCGCTTGTGGGTCATCGCAGGCAGCGTTGCCGTGATCGGGGCTGTCGCAGGGGGCTACTTCGCCGGCGCCAGGCTGCTGCGCAGGTCCGCCGCTCCGCCTCCCGTGCCGACCGCGTCGGGTGCCCTGTCCTCGGCCCCTGCCGCTCCAGGGACTCCGGCGTTGCTGGCTTCTGCTGCGCCGCTCGCTTCTGCCGTCCCCGCTCCATCCGATTCCCCTGCATGGATGGCGCACGTGCGCGCCGGCCAGGACGACCTGTCCCGCGGCAACACCGCGGAGGCGCTCAAGGCGTTCGAGCGAGCCGCGGATGCACACGACTCGGGCATCACCAAGCTGATGCTCGATCATGTTCGGGTCACGACCGGATCGCGGTCCGGGTGCCGCGTGACGGGACTCGGCAGGCCGCGTCCGTTCGATCAGGCCACGACCGCTCGCCACGCGGTTGCGGTGGCGGTGCCGGGAGGTGGGCTGACATCCTGGATCGACGAGCACCGCGGGGTGGGGCAACCCTCGGTATCGGCGGCGCGGTTCGACGGTTTCCTGCGCACGTGGCAGCCGGTGGATCTGACGCCGGAGGGGGCATCGGTGACGCACGCTCGCCTGGTCGCGGCCGACGCGGGCGTTGGTTTCTTCTGGGGAGAGGGGGCGGGAAGCGCGGCCGGTTTGTATGCGCGCATGCTCGATGCTCGCGGAACACCCCAAGGTGCCCCGGTCCGCCTGAGCGAAGGGCGCGGGAGCGCGGCGCACGTATCGGCGGCTCGCGTGTCGGGCGGCGACTGGTGGGTGGCGTATTCCGACGAGACCCCTGGAAACTCCGCGAATGTCTTCCTGCGCAGGCTGGATGCCTCGCTGGCCCCCAAGGGCGGGCCGGTGCAGGTGACCGAGCTGGCGGGCGCGCAGGGCCCCTTCGGTCCTCGCGCAAGCGGTGTCGAGCTGGCGATCGTTCGTGACACGATCGTTCTCTCCTATCGAGTCGAAAGGGGCCAGAAACACGACGTCACGCTGCAGCGAATTCCGCTCTCCGATCCCATCCTCGCGTCGGGGGTCGGCGGTGCGAGCAAGGGCCAGGGCGACGCCCTGGTCGGCGCCGGAGTGCGAATCACGCAGACGCAGTGGAAGGTTCAGCCTCCCGAAATGGCGTGCGATGACGTCGTGTGCGCCGTTGCCTGGCAGGGAGAGCCGAGCGGAGTCAATCTCGCGGCCGTCGACCCCGCGTCCGGCGAGGTGCGCTGGCGCAAGGTCGCCTCCGCGAGCGGCATGCAAGCCGGCGTGGGCCTCGACGGCAGCGGTCACGGCATGGTGGCATGGTACGAGGACGGCCGGCTGAAGGCGGCGTCGTTCACCCTCGACGGCATCGGCGCGGGGCTCGTCGTGGGAAGGGTGTCGGGCGACCACCCGGCACCGCAGCTCGCGTGGATCAACGGCTCGTGGCTCGTCGGCTGGTCAAGCTTCGAGGGCGGCCACCCCGAGGCGTATCTCGCGAGGATCGCCTGCCCGTAGCGCAGCGCCGGGGGGCGTACGACTGCGCCACGCGGCTGGCGCGGATGAGCCGGGCTACTTGCCCGCGGGGGATGCGGGGCGGGTTGCGGAGACGGTCAGTGGGCGGGCGGGCGCGATGGCCACGGGCGCTTCTTCGTGAGCCAGACGCGCGGTGGCGACGGGAACCGTCATCGCGCCGGTGAGCCCGAATCGGATCGGCAGCTCGATCAACTCCGGAATCGGATTGCGATCGAGGTGACGGCGGATGTGAAGGAATCCTTGGATCTGGTGCACGCCGACCACGGGGGCTGCGAGGGAAACGCCGGGGGGGAGCGGCACGCGGGCATCGACCAGCGCGTCGGCCCCTTGCTCATTGCGGAGCGTGACGCGCAGCTTGTGGCCTCCTCCGAGCGAGGGGGATTCCGGCCACGCGACGTCGATGCTTATCGGTGCGACGGACTGCTGCACGGCGCGCGCCCATGGGCGCATCTCCCGGCGTTCGATGCGCGCGATGACCCCGGGGCCCTGCGTGCTCACGCGAATGAGCCGTGCGTTGGCGGGAAGCGGGAGGGCGAGTGAAGCACCGGTGGCGACTTCCGCGCTCCTGGGGGGACCGCCCGAGTCGACGACGACGCGGGTGAGCTCCGAGGGGCTGGGATGCGACGACAGCAGCGCACGAACGACGGCGCAGGTCGCCGCGGTGGAGCCGTAGCCTCCCTGGGTGTCGCGCTGCACGGCAATCCACGCGAGGAATCGATCCGGCTTGATTCCTCCGCTCTTTCCGATGGAGGCGCCGCGGAGCAACGCCGCGTACACGATGGATCGCGACGACCGGTCGGCCCTTCCCTCCGGGAGCTGGATGCGTCCCAAGGGCTGCAGCTCCACGCGCTCCCGAAGCAGATCGAGCAGGTTCGCAGCCACCGCCGCGCGGTGCGGTCGCTCGACGAGCGCCAACACGGCCCGGGCGATCATGACCGGGTCGTCGGACTTGCGCACGCGCTCGACGGTGGTGGAGGCGAGGGACTCCCAGCAAGCGAGCACGGACCCGGCGACGGAGGCCGGCTCGAGCTCGAGCTGCGTGAGGAATGCCTCCAGGGATGAGATGTCCTTGGGGGGACACGACGGTTCCCCTTCGGGGCTTCGAGAGCTGACCGAGAGGGCTGCGCCCTTGCGCGGAGCGAGGAAGGCCGCCGCGGCCTGCCTCCACGCAGCGGAGCGTGTGTCGTTGCGCTGCCTGGCGAACACCAGCAACCGCCCTGCCGCCCTGCGCCCGAGCTCCCCCGCGCGCACGGCAAGCGGGTCCTGCTCCCCGCCACGGGAAATGCCCCAACCCTGGATCCGCCGCGCCGCGTCCATCGCGTTCGCGATCGCGTCCGGCGTGGCGATCCGGTCCGGATCGAGCGAGTCGAGGGCGGCGGCCACCAGCGGATCGGCGCCGCGTTCGACGACGAGTCGCGGTGCGCCCAGGGAGCGGGCGCCTGGAGCCGGAGACGCGATCGGGATCTCCTGCTCTCCTTCGACCCACACCGCGTCATTGGCGAGATAGGGCGTCCCCGCGGGCTTCACCTCCCAGGTGTGCCGCAGCACATCGCCTTGTCGCCCCGCTGCCTCCACACGCACCTCGAGGGATGCATCCCCCGCGGACTTCGCAGAGAGCCTCACGCTGGTCGTTGCCGTCCCCGCCGCGGGGATCGTCACCACCTGGCGTGCCTGCTGCGCGATCGACAGGACAGCCGTGCCGCCCGGCGTCGAAGACACCGTCGCCTGCGCGGGCGACGTGGTCCGATTGCGAAGCATGACAGCCACGTCGATGACATCGCCTTCGATCCACGACGCGCCGGCATGGATTCGGGCGGAGAGCGGGAGAGAGGAGGTCACGTCGAGGTGCGTGGCTGCGGGTCGGGCGTGGTCGGGAATGCCCACCAACGCAACGCGCCAGGTGGTCTCGAGGTCCCCGAGCGGAATCGAGAACCTCACTCGCCCCTGGTTGTCGGTGCGACGCGGCGGTGACCAGTACGCAACACCATCGGAGATGGCCCCGGTACCCCGTCCGTGGCCGAGGGTTCCGATACTGCCCAGTCCGATCCCCTCGCCCCTCCCTCCGCCGCCTTCTCCGACACCCGACAAGCCGAGCCCGCCGGCGCCGAAGGAGTCCCCGATCTGGTCGCCCCAGAGGCTGTCGAACATCCGCTGCCAGGCGCTGACGGTCGCGTCCGAAACCTCCAGATCGAGACGCGCATCCACCACGTCGTCTTCCTTGACGACTTCCGCATAGACCGAGCCCGACCGCAGGACTCGGGCGAAGGGATCGCTCGGATCGTCGGCCGAACCGAGAGTTCCATCGGGCCCCGGGGAGTGCAGCTCATGCCCTCTCACGGTGAGGAAGGGGATGGATTGCCGATTGCCGCGGACGAACTGGATGGTCCCGCCCCAGGGGTCCAGGAGCATGTGTCCGGGCAGCACGCCGTCCTTGACGAGCCTTCGCAGGATGGCGTTGGGATCCTTGAGCGCGGGCTCGTCGGGAGAGAGGTTCCGTTGGCGAATCCACTCGCGGACTGCGACGAGGATGCGGAAGAGCTTGAGGTGAGTGACCCGCCTGGCGACGTTGTCGAAGGACACCTGCGGATCGACGTCGATGAGGTCCTGCAGAGCGAGCGTTTCGCCGCCGGGCGTGGTGGGAGGATCCGTCATGGAAGCGGTGACGAGGGTCCAGAGCTCCGGGTTGAAGGTCCAACCCCGGGGGCCTTTCCTGCGTGCGTCACGCAGCCGATCGGCGGACTCGGTGGACTCGTAGACGGCGCCTTCGAGAGAGCGGACCACGCGGGCGAACGCGTTGTGCAGCTGTCTCTGCGCGGTGGCGGCAGGATCGGCCAGGGGCGACACCGGTGTGTGCGAGCGGTGGCCGAGCGCGGCCCGCCGAATCGATTCCTGCGATGGATCCTCGAGGAATGCATCGCAGCGGTCGTATGGAACTCCGATCGTCGTGCAGAGATCGAGGCGCGTGTCGAGATCGAACAGCCCGCGAACCGAGCCGCCGCCCTCGCGATCGACGACGACGGCGGCGACGGTTCCGGGCAGCCCGCGACCGTGCCCGTCGTCGAGCGCAGCCTCGACCTCGATGGTCCCGCCCGGGGCTGCGCGGCCGCCGACGAGGCGCGCCTGGAGCTTCGGAAGCAGTTTGGGCAGGACCATGACGTGACCTCCGACGGAGCCGGAGGGGCCCTTGGTACCGGGCGAGGTGGCGGTGACGGACCAGACGCCGATGGCCGAGTCGGGGAGGCGGACGGCTCCTGCGTGGTCGCCGTCTTCCATCCACGAAGACACGGTCTGGGAGCCGTCTTCGGAGTGCATGACGATGCTCCAGGGGCGGCGGGTTCCTCCGTGGATTCGCAGCTTGACCGGGTCGCCCGCGCGCACCACGACGGACTCGGGGCGCAGGATGGCGGACGCGTCGCGGTCCACGGCGACGCACGGCTCGAGGGGTCCTTTGCGGGAGACTCCGGCGACGTCGGAGGCGGGGCGGACGAGCACAGCAGCGGCGACGCCTCCGGCGCAGGGGCCGTTGTCGCGCCTGGCACCGAGGTCCTTCGGGGCCTTCCAGGTGAACTCCGCCTCTCCCTGGGAATCGGTGCTCACCGTGGTGTCGAGTCCGTCTCCCGTGAGGCGGAAGCTGCCTCTCGCCGGCTCCCCCATGTCGTTCGTAATACGAAACAAAAGGCGCTGCTCGAGTCCGGGAACCACCGAGCCCGCCTCGGGCAACAGCTCCGCCTCCGCGAAAGGACTCCCCACGTGAACGCTGCCTTCGTACTGAAGCGGGTGGCCGTCAACCATGCACCGCGCCACGAGCGACATCGACGTCCCCACCTTCGGAGGCACCGTGGTGGGAGCGGTGACCGTTCCGCGAATCTGTCCCGCAGCGTCCGTGACGGCAGCGGTGGACGCCGCGGTCCACTCCTTGGGTTCCTCCGGAGGACGGGTTCCGCGCGGGCCGATCCAGTAGCGGACCGGGAGCGCGACGACAGGCAGATCGGAGGCATCGCGGAGGGTCACGGCGAAGCCGGTCTTCTCGCCGGCACGAAGGCTCCCTTGCTCGAAGGAGCCGAGAATGCGGGGCGTTCCGGGCGTCTCCTCGCGCGGGGTCAAGTCGACGGTTGCGTTGCCGGAGTCGTGGTTGCCGGCCGCAGGGATCCGCGCGCGCAAGGACCACTCCCAGTCGGGATCGTCACTGCGCGGGATCTGCACTCTGCCCATGGCGCTGCCTGCCGCATCCGTCGTGAGCCGCGTGATCTGTCTCGCCTGCCCGCCCTCCAGGAGGGAGAGCTCGACCGGCGTGTTGGCTGCAGGCTCGCCGCTGGCTCGATTGCGCACGACCACCCAAGCGGAGATGCTGCTTCCGGGGACGACGTGCGTGTCGGCGACATGCAGGTGGAGCTCATGGGGCCGGGTTCTGCGGACGTTGACCGTGCGCGTGCGCTCGTGGTCTCCGGAGCGCAGGGACACGAGCAGCTCGAGGTCGCGCTCGTCACCGTCGGGCACGGGGATGTCCAGGTGCACGCGCCCGCCGTCGTCGCATGTTGCCGAGACCGGCTTGGGCGCCGTGGTGAGACCCGGGCCGAGGGACTCGGGATTCCAGGCGGCCTCGATGACGGCGCCGGGAAGCGGAGCCAACTGCGTGACGGCCGGGAATCCGAGGGCTTGGGCCTGAAGCGGCAGCGTGCTCCCCGGCGCGATCGTGGAGGGCAGGTGAAGGAACAGGTCGAGCCCGCGGGCCGCCGGGTCGCGCGTGTGCGTGGCGGCATTGGACGCATTCACGACGGCGACGGTGCCTGCGAGCAGGGCGGCGGCGAAGAGGTGCTTGGAGTTCATGCGGCTGAGTGGACAGGCGTGGGGGGACCGTGTTCCCGCGGTGCCTCGGTCACGCTCGAGCCCGGGCACCTCGAGAGGATATACCCGGCGCCGCAGGGCCGCGTCACAACCTGGAGTAGGCCCGCGGAAGCTGTCGAGCCGGCGAGTCGTCGCGTACCTTCATCTTCCGCTGCGGTGAGGCGACCTGGATCTGCCGCTCCTCGGCCGCTTCCTCCTTCGACACCACGCGGGTCGAGAACGAGGGGCTCGGGCTGCCCGTGGGGATCCCGTTCTTGTCGAGCTTGGGAGGACGTTTGGCTGCGGCGATCTGACCCGACAGCCAGGCAGGCAGGGCGTGACGGACGATCCTGGTTTCGCCGGGGGCGAGCTCGAACTTGTCGTTGGCTTTCCAAGCCACCATGGGAATCGACGGTGCGCGGGACATCTCGGAGCGGAACACCGCCTTGAGCAGATCCTCCTGCACCTCTGCGACCGCTTCGGAGTCCTTGCTGGTGTTCTGGGCCCGCACCTCCAACACCCACTTGCCTCGCTGCGAAGTGTCCTCCACCAGGGCAGCCAACACGTTGACCGACCCGATGCGGGTCGTGTCGACGTCGATCCCGTCCGCCTTCAGATCGAAGTCGTCGGCCTCGGTGGTGCTGGGCCACGCCAGCGCGACGGCGCAAGCGCAGGCGAACGCGGCGGACAGGGCAATGGTTCCGAGGGTGCGCAGCGAGCGGTTCATGGGATCCTCCGTGTGACGTGGCGTCCGACGGTTCATCGCTGCAGCCGGGAGGAGTGTGACAGGGAGAGGATCGAAAGAGGGGCGGGGGGCGAGGGAGCCGGGCAGGGGGTGGATGGCTTGCCCCAGATGTGCTAATCCCTCGGGCATGAACGTGACTCGTTGCGCTTCAATCCTGCTGCTGGCCCTCGTCGGTACTGCCGCTTCCTGCTCGAAGAGCGAGGCCGCGACCGAGCCTCAGAAGGATGCCCTGGGGGCGCTGATGCCCGCGGCCGCGGTCCAGGAGAACGACAACTACAAGGTCAGCCTGGAACCGGTCGGCTCCTACAAGAAGGACCAGCAGGGCATCGTCAACGTCGTGCTCGTGACCAAGGGCGAGTACCACGTCAACAAGCAGTACCCGTACAAGTTCGTCACGCAGGATCCCCCTGCCGACGGCGCGAGCTACCCGAAGAAGGTGGTTCCCCGGGGCGACGGGAGATACGAGGAGAAGAAGGCGGTGCTGCCCGTGCCGTTCGTTCCGACGAAGTCGGGCGAAGTGGACGTCGGCGGTACCTTCAGCCTGAGTGTGTGCACCGACGCGAACTGCCTGATCGACAAGCAGCGGCTGCAGCTCAAGGTCAAGGTCGACTGATCGACGGCACCGACCCGGGTCGAGAGCAGGAGTGGGCTACTCGACCTGGAGCGGGATCGGAGCGCGCCACAGGTAGACGAAGTGGGGCCTGGGTCTCCAGGCGTCGCGGTGGTCTGGCGCCTCGACGGTCCAGATGCCGGCCGGGCGGATGCCGCCGAGGTCGAAGTCGTGCGAGACGACTCGGGCACCCTTGGGGAGGCGCTGCATTCTGGGCAGCAGCTTGAGCATCATCCAAGGCATCAGGTAGAGGGCGAGGACGGTGGCCTTGGAGAGATCGACCTGGAAGAGATCGGCCTGCTCGACGTGAACGAGGTGGGAGACGCCGGCCTTGGCGGCGTTGTCGCGAGCGAGGGAGACGAGCGCGGGATCGATCTCGAAACCCCTCGCGGAGGCGCCCTTCTGTCGGGCGGCTTCCACGAGAATGCGACCGTCTCCGCAGCCGAGATCGTACACGACGTCGGTGGGGCCGACCTGGGCGACCTCGAGCATCTTGTCGATGACGACCTGTGGGGTGGGAACGTACTCGGCGTCGCGCGGGCGCTCGAGCAGATCATCGGGGGTCGTGGGGGAAGGCGCGGCAGATGCGGGGACGGCGAGGGAGGCGGACGGAGCGGCATCGGCGATGTGCGAAGCCGTGGAAGGGTGTCTGCTGCAGGACAAGAGAAGCAGACAAGGGAGCGCGAGGCGGGCCGTTCGAATCGAAGGCATCGCGCGTGAGGGTGGGGGAAGGCGGTCGCGCGGTCAAGAGCGGGGCCAGCTACTTGCGGCCGAGGGCTTGCAGCAGTTGGGCGCGTGCAGAGGAGAGGGTGAACTGCGACTGGACCTTCTGGGCAGCCGCGTTGGTGTGAGCGAGCTGGGCGTCGGCGAGCTCGAGGCTGTTGCCTGCGCCGGCCTGATAGCGCCCCTCGGCGAGGAGCAGTCGTTGGGCGGTATTCTCGACGGCGACATCGGCATAGGACATGGATTCGCGGGCGGCGCGGATGGCGATTCGAGCCTGCTCGATCTCGAGGGCGATCTGCTGCTTGCGGTACTCGAGCTGGGCGCGAAGGGAGGAGAGGGAGGCTTCGCCCTCGCGGACCTGGGCGCGGGTGACGTTGCCCTGGAAGATTGGCCAGTTCAGTTGGATCGCGCCGTTCCAGTTCCAGGCCATCCTGCCGAGGTCTGCGCCGGCCTCGGTCAGGCCGGTCGAGGCGGAGAGCGTGGGGCCGTAGGCGCCGCGGGTGGCGCGGATGGACGCTTCTTGCGCGCGGATCTGCTGTTGGAGAGCGAGGACGTCGGGGCGCCTCATGGCCTCGGAGACCAGGGGCTCGAGGGGGCCTTCCTCACCCGGGACCGTGGGAATCGAGTCGTCCGCGACGTCATAGTTCGTGGCACGAACGACACCCATGGCGAGGTTGAGCTGGGCCTTCGCGGTTGCGTAGCTGTTCTGCGCCTGCACGAGCTGGAGGCGGGCATTGGCGACGCCGACCTTGGCCTGGACCAGATCGATTTCGGGGCGGGTGCCGGCCTCGACGAAGGCCTGGATCTGATCGAGGTGGCGCTGCTGGTTCTCGACGGTGTGCTCGGCGACGTGGACGAGCTCCTTCTGGGCGCGGGCCTGGAAGAACGTCGTGCGGGTGGTCAAGAAGATGGCGCGTCGCGTGACCTCCGCGTTGGCGCGCTGCACGTCGGCGTTGGCCTGCGACGCACGCCACCTGCCGGTGGTCTGACCGAAGTCGTAGATGACCTGGGAGGCGTTGAGGCCGAATCGCCAGTAGTCGGTGGTGTCGAAGGAGCTCTTGTCCGACGAGGCGATGTTCTTGGGGACGGAGCCTGGGGAGGGGGCGAAGTTGTTGGTGGCCCGGGAGTAGGAGGCGGAGGCGGAGACCTGCGGGAGCAGGGAGGCCATGCTGCTGTCGACTCGTGCCTCGGCGGCTTCGACGGTGGCGCGAGCCTGGCGGAGCTGGGGCTGGTTGGACTCGGCCGTTCGGAGCGCCTCCTCGAGGGTGAGCGTGGGAGCGCCGAGGGCCGCGATCATCACGAGGGCGAAGCCGGTCATTCGTACCTCAGGGCATCGATGGGGTCGAGGCGCGATGCCTTGCGCGCCGGATAGAGCCCGAACACCACGCCCGTGAGGGCGCTGAACACGACGGCGATGAAGGCGACGTCGGGGCGGATGAGCATGTCCCAGCCGAACTTCGCGGCGAGCCACTTGGCGGAGCCGACGCCGAGTGCGACGCCGATGATGCCGCCGATGAAGGCGAGCACGAGGGACTCGACGAGGAACTGGAGCAGGATCTGGTAGCGGCGGGCGCCGATGGCCATGCGCAATCCGATCTCCCGCGTCCGCTCCGTCACGCTGACCAGCATGATGTTCATGATCCCGATTCCGCCGACCAACAGGGAGACTGCGGCGACGGCGGCCAGCAGCGTGGTCATCGTCTCGGTGCCCTCCTGCTGTGCGCTCGCGATCTCCGCGAGGTTCCGGATCGAGAAGTCGTCGTCTTGCGAATCCGACAGCCGGTGACGGTCCCGCAGCAACGCGGTGACCTCACGCTGGGCCTTCGCTGTCGTGTCCGAGGCCGTGGCCTCGATCATGATCGACCCGCTGAGGAACTTCACGAGCCCGCCTTGGATCTTCGAGCGGAATGTGGTGTACGGGATATACGCGGAGTCGTCGTAGTCCTGTCCCATGGCCGACTGGCCCTTGCGCGAGAGCACACCGATCACCTGGAAGGGGATGTTGCGCACGCGAATGGACTGGCCGATGGGAGAGGAGCCTTGTCCGAAGAGCTTGTCGGCCACCGAGCGGCCGAGGACGATGACCTTGGTGCCGCCTTCGATATCGGACTGGGAGAAGACGCTTCCCTCAGCGGGGGGCCAGGAGCGGATGTCGAAGTACTCGGTGGAGGTTCCGTAGACGCTGGTGCTCCAGTTCTGCTCCTCGCTCATGAGCTGGGCGCTGGAGCGGAGCTGGGGCGCAGCGGCCTTGACGGTGTTGACCTCGGTCTGGATGGCGCGCAGGTCTTCCCAGGTGAGGGTCTGGTTGGAGCCGGAGCCGCCCTGCACGCCGCCTGTGCGAGTGCTGCCGGGCATGACGATGAGCAGGTTGGTGCCCATGGCGGAGAAGGCGGCTTCGACGCGAGCCTTGGCGCCTTCGCCGATGGCTACCATGGCGATGACGGCGGCGACACCGATGATGATGCAGAGGGTGGTGAGGAACGAGCGCATCTTGTTGCGCAGCAGGGCGCGCATCGCGACGCGGAGGGTCATGAATGGGTTCACGTGAGGACCTCCGGCGGCGGCAGCGTCGCGAGCTCTGCGCGAGCGTCCCTGGCCTGCTGCTCGACATCGGAGCGCAGGACACCGTCCTTGAGCACCACGACCCGCGAGGCGTAGGCCGCGATGTCCGGCTCGTGGGTGACGAGGATGATCGTGATGCCCTCGCGCCAGAGTTCCTGGAACAGCGCCATGATTTCGACGCTCGTGCGCGAGTCGAGGTTGCCGGTGGGCTCGTCGGCGACGAGCAGGCGGGTGCGTCCGACGATGGCGCGGGCGATGGCGACGCGCTGTTGCTGGCCGCCGGAGAGCTGATTGGGGTGGTGGTGGACGCGTCCACCGAGGCCGACGCGCTCGAGGGCTTCGCGGGCGCGCCGGTGGCGCTCCCTGCCGGCGACTCCGGCGTACATGAGGGGGAGCTCGACGTTTTCGAGGGCGCTGGTGCGGGTGAGCAGCTGGAAGCTCTGGAACACGAAGCCGATGACCTTGTTGCGGATATCGGCCAGCTCGTTGTGTCCCATCTTCGAGACGTCCTGACCGGTCAACAGGTACTTGCCGGAGGTGGGACGATCGAGGCAGCCGATCACGTTCATCAGGGTGGACTTGCCCGATCCGGAGGCGCCCATGATGGCGATGAGGCCTTGATCGATGTCGAGGTCGACCCCGCGCAGGGCGCGGACCTCGACGTCGCCCATGACGTAGGTCTTGACGATGGATTCGAGGTGGATGAGGGGCTCGGTCATGGGGCGCTCACAGGATTCGGCGCATGCCGCCCATGGGGTTGGCCTGGCCGCCCGGCCTGGCGCCCGAAGTGCTCGCTCCACCACCGTCGCTCGACCCCGTGATGAGCTCGTCCCCTTCCTGCAGCGGACCATCCACTATTTCGGTATACGAACCATCCGAGATCCCGACCCGCACGGGAATCCGCGTCGGCTTGCCGTCCCGCATCACGTAGACCGTCTTGCGATCCGAGGCTCCCCCCGAGCCATCGCGTCCGCGGCCTCGCCCAGGCGTCGCAGGGGCAGTCGCCGTGTCGGCGGAAGCGGACCCCGCAGGACCCTGTCCCGATCCCGCCAGGGCGGGTACGTCGCCGGAGGCCGAAGCGGGCGGACCGCCGCCCTCGCGGAAGCGCCGACCGGACCCCATCGGACGCCCGCTGCTCCCGGCCGCAGCGGCATCCGCTGCAGGCTTCCAGCGAAGGGCCGCGTTGGGGACGCGAATCACGTTCTCGCGGTTGGCGCTGATGAAGGTCACCGTGGCGGTCATTCCAGGACGGAGCTTCAGATCGGGGTTGTCGACGTCGATGACGGTGACATAGGTCACGACATTCTGGACCGTGACCGGAGCGTTGCGGATCTGACGCACAATCCCCTTGAACTGGATGTTGGGGAAAGCATCGACGGTGAAGGTTGCGGGCATTTGGGGTTCGAGCTTGCCGACATCCGCCTCTGCGACGCTGGTGTCCACCTGCATCTTCCGCAGGTCTTCGGCGATGGTGAAGATGGTGGGGGCTTGCAGGGAGGCGGCGACGGTCTGGCCGACATCGACGGCGCGGGAGATGACGATACCGTCGACGGGGGAGACGATATCGGTGTAGGCGAGATTGATTCTGGCCTGCTTGAGATTGGCGGAGGCGACCTCGATGGAGCCTGCGGTGGAGAGCAGGTCGGCCTGGGAGACGAGCATATTGGCTTTGGCGGTGTCGAGCTCGCTCTCGGCGATGAGCTTTTTTTCGGCGAGCTGTTTTGCGCGTTCGTATTGGGCCTTGGTGTTGGCCGCCTGGGCTTCGACCTTCGCGCGATTGCCTCGCGCGGAGATGAGCTGGGCGTTGGCCTGCGCGACCGAGGCCTGGAAGCTCTGGGGGTCGAGCTTGGCGAGCTTCTGGCCCTTTTTGACCGGGGAGTTGAAGTCCGCATACAGCGCCTGGATGCGTCCCGACACCTGGCTGCCGACCTGGACGGTGACCAGCGCGGACAGGGTGCCAGTGGCGGTGACGCGCGACACGACATTGCCGCGTTCGACCTTGACGGTGTCGTATTGGACGGCGGGCTTGTCGGCGGGGCCGAACTTGCGCCAGGCGAAGATGCCGGCGGCAGCGATGATTGCGACTCCGAGGAACCACCAGAGGAGCTTGAGCAGTTTCTGTTTCATGCGGGTCGTGCCCGGCTTAGCACACTTCGTGCCCGATCGAATCAGCCATCGTGGCGATCCGAATGGGCTTCGGAGTGTCGTCATGCGCGACGGGTGTCTCTCGTCGTGACACTGGGATCGGGCTGGTGACACCGTATCGAGACGAGGCTTCCAGGGGGTTCGATTCTTGCTATTGAACAAGACCCCCATGAGAATCGCGGTCCGCCATAGCCTGCTCGCCATCGGCCTTCTCGGCGCACTCACCTGCGCCCTGTCGGTGTACGCGTTCGCCCGTCTCGCCTCGACCTCTTCGGCGCAGCGGTTGGAACGCAGCCGCGACCTCATCGTGCAGCAGCTCGAGTTCCAGCGCACCATGGCCCATGCGCTCGGCTCCGAGTCCCCGGTGCTCGTGCCGGCGCGGGTGGGGATGCGAGCAGGGTATCTGAGCCCCGGACACGACGCAGCGTCGATTCGTCCGGCATTGGACGCTCCGCGAACCCGCGCGGTCTCGATGGCAGTGGAGACGGTGAGCGATTCGGGGCCATCGATTCGTGTGACGAACGAAGGTGGAGGCACGCTGGCCGCCGGCGCGCAGAGGACGCAGCACGGGACCGTGGCGTGGGCGGTGCTCCCGGTGAACGCCCCGCCCTGGACTGCGGCATGGAGGATTCTCGCCATCGGGATGGGACTCGCGGGGCTCGCGCTCGTCGCAGCCTCAGCCCAGTTGGCCCTGTCGATTCGTCGAGGAGCGTCCACGCTGCGCTCCGCCCTCGCATCGCTGCAGCGGGATCTCGAAGCACCGGTGCCCGTGCCCGAGGTGCGGGAGCTCGCCTATGTCGCGGAAGGTGTCTCGTCCCTGGCCGCCGAGCTGCGACGCGCACAGCAGGAGCAGGTCCGGCTGAGCCGGGAGCTCGCCGAGGGCCAGCGTCTCGCAGCGCTCGGCCGGGTCGCTGCGGGGATGGCGCACGAGGTGCGCAACCCGCTGGCTGCCATCAAGCTGCGAATCGATCTGCTGCGGATGGAGTCGAGTCTTCCCGCGCACGTGGGCAGCGAGCTGGGCGGCGTCGCCGACGAGATCGCCCGTGTCGATCGGTTGGTGTCGGATCTGCTCGTGATCGCCGGCAAACGGACCGGAAACAGGAGCTCCGCCGAGCTGCGACAGATTGCCGAGCATCGAATCTCGGCGATGCTTCCCTGGGCCGGTGAGCACGGCGTGACAATCGAGCTCGGCGGACAGGCGACGGCCGACGTCGATGGGGACGCGATCGGCAGGGTGATCGACAACCTGCTCCGCAACGCGGTGGAGGCATCGACTCGCGGGGGAACGGTTCAGGTTCGCATCGGCGAGAGGGAGGGCGCGGCGGAGGTGGAGGTCGTCGACCGCGGACCTGGGG
>JAKLDZ010000820.1 GCA_022703255.1 Myxococcota bacterium
AATGAAGCGGCTCCTGCTGGTCGGCGGCGGACACGCCCACCTCGGTGTGCTGCAGCGGCTCGCTCGCGAGCAGCCGCAGGACATCGAGGTGACCCTGGTCACGCCTTACGAGCGCCAGCTCTACAGCGGCATGCTGCCGGGCTGGATCGCGGGGCACTACGAACGCATCGACGAGCTCGCCGTGCCGCTCGCCCCGCTGGCGGCCCGCGCCGGTGCGCGGCTGAGGCTGGCACGCGTCGAGCGCATCGACCTCGAGGCGCGGGTGGCCTTCGACGATCGCCACGGGATGCACGCCTTCGACGTGGCCTCGATCGGCATCGGGCCGACCACCGACCTCGACGCCATCCCCGGCGCGCTCGATCACGCCGTGCCGCTGCGACCCATCGAGCACTTCGTCGAGACCTGGCAGCAGCAGTACCTGCACATGCTCGCCCACCAGGGCGAGACCACCCGGGTCAGCGTGATCGGCGGCGGCGCCGGCGGCGTGGAGCTCGCGCTGGCCATCGCCTGGCGCCTGCGCATGATGGACGGCGCGGTGCGCGTGCAGATCGTCGCCGGCTCGCGCCTGATGCCGGGCATCGGCGAGCGCGCCCGCGCGCT
>JAKLDZ010000821.1 GCA_022703255.1 Myxococcota bacterium
CGAGCATTTCGGCGTCACGTTGCAGACGGTGCGCCGCGACGTGCGCATGCTGGCCGAGGCCGGGCTGCTGGCGCGCTTCCACGGCGGGGTGCGCGTGCCCGGTTCGACCACCGAAAACATCGCCTACCGGCAGCGCCAGCAGATCAACGAAGGCGCCAAGCAGCGCATCGCCAGAGCGGTAGCGAAGGATGTGCCGCATGGCTGCTCGCTGATCATCAACATCGGCACCACCACCGAAGCCATCGCGCACGAACTGCTGCATCACCGCGGCCTGCGCGTCATCACCAACAACCTGAACGTCGCGGCCATCCTCAGCGACCACCCGGACTGCGAGCTGATCGTCGCAGGCGGCCTGGTGCGGTCACGCGACCGCGCGATGGCTTCAGTTGAGAAAAGGTCCGGGTGGCGAAGAACGACGGCCTCAAACGCCATGTCCAGGAGGCCCATTTCAGCAAGCGCCGTATAGCCCGCCGACTCCGCTCGCTTGGTAACAATGCGCTCGACGGCGGGAAGGACGCCATGGCGATGGATCATTTGCCATGTGCGGCTTGCGGGCTGCCGCTTTCCCTTACTACCTGAAAGAACTTCCTCGTACGC
>JAKLDZ010000822.1 GCA_022703255.1 Myxococcota bacterium
CGCGGCAGAACTCGGGGACGAACTGACCCTCCCCCTCCGGAATGGCAGCGAAGGCCGAAAGGGAAACGGGACCGGCTTGCCGCGGCGCGCTCATTCCCCGCTTCCTTCGACCCGCGCTTCGACGGGTTCCTGGACGGATTCCTGGACGCGTCCCTCGACGAGCTCGCGCCAGAGCCGCTCCATCCGGAGACCCGCTCCGCCGGGCTCGTCGGCCGAGGGTTCGAGCACGCGCGGCACGATGTAGATGACGAGCTCGTTCTCGGTCTCCACCCAGTCGATGTCGCGGAACAGGAAGCCGATGAGCGGGATGTCGCCGAGCAGCGGGATCTTCTTCGAGTTCTCCGAGAGCTCCCGCTGGACGAGGCCCGATAGCACGACGGGCACGCCCGACGCCGTCCGGAGCCGCGAGGACACCACGCGCTCGGTCGTGGTCGGCGGGTTCGTCCCCGAGCTCGAGGAATCCGCGCCGCGCTTGGAGACCGTGGTCTGGATGTCCATCGTGATCATGCCGTCGCCAGAAACCCAGCCGTTCAGGGTAACGATGAGGCCGCTCGTGAGCTCGCGCGTCACGCCCGTGTACT
Organism: Myxococcota bacterium; assembly: GCA_022703255.1. Classification (GTDB taxonomy): domain Bacteria; phylum Myxococcota_A; class Polyangia; order Polyangiales; family Polyangiaceae; genus JACRCQ01. The sequence goes on from JAKLDZ010000822.1 coordinate 582, forward strand.
TCGGCTTCCCGGTGT
>JAKLDZ010000823.1 GCA_022703255.1 Myxococcota bacterium
CCGATGGGCTGAAGGGTTGAGGACAAGATGGCCCTGCTGGTGATGGGGTGGGGGGTTGAAGACCAGATCCGCCTGCTGCCGATGGGCTGAAGGGTTGAGGACAAGATGGCCCTGCTGGTGATGGGCTGAGGGGTTGAAGACCAGATCCGCCTCCTGCTGATGGGGCTCCTGTTGGGTTCGGAGACTTGAGACACCACCGATGAATCGGTGGACATATGCAACGCGGGAGGCGTCGTTCGAAGCCCGCTCCGCGGGCTTGGTGGTGCCGACGAGTGCCCATCTCGATCCCCTGGTCCCCGGGCTCAGCTTCGCCGCGCGCCTCCCAGAAGAAAGGATCGGCTGTTGGACCCCCGCTCGCGCGGGGGAGCCCGCGCGATACACACCGCGCCCGAAGCCCTGTAGGGTGGACCCCCGCTCGCGCGGGGGAGCCCCTCGTAGCAATGCACGGCTGCCAGAGACGGCGTGGTGGACCCCCGCTCGCGCGGGGGAGCCTCGGCCGTGACGCCGGCTGCCTCTTCAGCTTCGGGTGGACCCCCGCTCGCGCGGGGGAGCCGACGGCGGCAGCGACACAATCCGCGGCCTCCTGGGTGGACCCC
>JAKLDZ010000824.1 GCA_022703255.1 Myxococcota bacterium
TCGAGGAAGTAGCGCAGGTCGGACCAGTCGGCCAGCGTGGCGGGCGAGGCGGCGCTCCGGGCGGGGGCTAGGCGAGTGTCCATGCTGTGCATTCTTGCACCGCGAGGCCTTCGTCCTGCACTAGCCGGTGCGCCAGGCATGGTGATAGCGTGTTTGCGTGGTGCCTTTGCGCACCCCTCAGACCAAGAACTACAGGCGCCCGACGCCACGGAGGAGACATGAAACCAGCTGCTGCGCCCGCGCGCCTGCGCGCACCCTTGAGCCTGATGGCCCTGGCCCTGCTCGCCGCTTGCGGCGGCGGCGACGATGGCGGCGGGTTCCCGATCACGCTCAACGAGCGCCCCACTTGGCTGGGCACGATCTCGACCGCGAGCTACGACGGCACCACCAACGACCTGCTCACCGCCGGCCTGGGCAAGACGGGGCTCGCCGCCGCCGCGCCCGCCGTGACCGACGCGAACGACCCGGCGCAACTGCGCCGGCTGGCGATCCACACCAACTACCGCGCCATCGTGGACATCACCGCCAACGGCGGCTACGGCACCCTCTACGGCCCCAACGTGACGAGCGACGGCCAGGTCACCACCGGCGAAGG
>JAKLDZ010000825.1 GCA_022703255.1 Myxococcota bacterium
GAGAACAGCTCGCAGAAGCGACGAGCGAGCACGCGTGCGTCGTCGCGCAGGCCGGCGTTGAACTGCGGCTGGCCGCAGCAGGTCTGCTCCTTGGGATAGACGACCTCCACGCCGAGGTGCTCGAGAAGCCGCAGCGTAGCGATCGCGGCTTGCGGGTAGAAGGCGTCGACGAAGCACGGGACGAAGAGGCCGATGCGCACGCGGAGGTCTTCGGACGGCGGGGGTGGGGCGTCAATTCGCACGGGGCAAGCGTTCGGGCTTGACCGTCCCGGCAGGGGTGATAGAAAAGGCGGCCTTCCGAGGCATGGCCAGGTAGCCAAGTGGTTAGGCAACGGTTTGCAAAACCGTCATACGCCGGTTCGAATCCGGTCCTGGCCTCGAAGATCAAAGGGGATTTCGATCAGTATGTCGCGGGTTTGTCGCGGGCCGCGACAAGGTTCGCGACAAACTCACCCGGTCGGGTTGCTTGCGTGCTCGTCTGACACGACCACGGTCTGACTCTCACCCGACCCATTGCGGCTGTGCCCAGTCCGCACTCCGCGACGCTCCCTGCGAGGCCGCCGCGTCGTGTCATCGCGCTTGAGCACGTCGG
>JAKLDZ010000826.1 GCA_022703255.1 Myxococcota bacterium
AGCTACCGCGTGCTCGACGACCTCAAGGAAATCGGCTCGCGCATCGCCGACTACAAGTCGACCGCGCTGACCCGCGGCGAGCAGATGGCCTTCGCCAACGCCGCGCTCCAGCTGCGCTGGGAGGAGGGCAAGGCGCCCGTGCTGCCCGAGCAGATCATCGCCCCGCAGCGCTACGCCGACCGCGGCACCGACCTCTGGACGACCTTCAACGTCGCCCAGGAGCGGCTGGTCAAGGGCGGCGTCCGCGGTCGCGGCGCCACCGGCCGCAGGATGACGACCCGCGAAGTCGGCGGCGTCACCGAAAACGTCCGGCTCAACCGGGCGCTCTGGACCTTGGCCGACCAGCTGGCCAAGCTGAAGCAAGCCGCGTAACGCAGCGTACTGGGCCCGCGCGGCCCAGTGCAGTGCGACCCGCACTCAACCAGGAGCAACATCATGACCAATCGCGAAGTGTTCCTCGCCGCCGTGCGCGGCATACCGAACCACCACCTCACCCAAGCGCTGAACCAACTCACCCCCGGCACCGACTGGCGCGGAAGCTCGCGAGCCCTGATGGCCGACTCCTACGAGAACTCGAACCACGACGACC
>JAKLDZ010000827.1 GCA_022703255.1 Myxococcota bacterium
CGACGCCCTCGTCGGCCCCGTCGAGCGCAATGTCGAGGCTGAGCGCGCCGACCGGCTGGCCGGCGAACTGCTCGCGGCTGATCCGCGCCAGGGCTTCCTGGCTTTGCGCCTGCAGCGTCGCGTAGCGCCAGTCCGGCGGCGAGGCGAGCAGAACGATACCGTTGCTGTCGACGATCAGCGCCGGCGCTTCCTGGCCCAGCCAGCGGCGCTCGATCTCGCGCAGGCTGGACTTGACGACGGCAACGCCGACAATCTTCCACTCCTGCTGTTCGTCGCGGATCGGCAACGCGAAAAAGTAGCCCGGTTCATGGCGCACCTTGTCTATCGCGTAGTGGCGGGCCGGCGTGCCGCTCGCCGCGCTGCGGAAGAAGGGCATGTAGGACACATCGGAGCTGAGCAGGTTGTCGGAAAAGATCCAGTCGCTCGACGCCAGCACCTGCCCGTGCGTATCGAGCACGAAGATGACCGGCCCGCCGAGATTGTCGTTAAGCTGCTGCAGAAAGCGGTTGGCCGGCGGCTGCAGCGTATCCTGGCGCTCGGCCGGGGCGCGCAGCAGGGCCAGTACGTCGGGATTGAGTTCGACCGCG
>JAKLDZ010000828.1 GCA_022703255.1 Myxococcota bacterium
GTCCCAGCCCTTGCTGAAGGGCCTGCCGTTGACCGCGACGATGCGGTCGCCGGGGCGCAGGCCGGCAGCGTACTCCGGATTCGGCGTCGGGCGGTAGGCGATCTCCTGCGTGGCGCCGTCGCGCTCGATCCGCAGCGCCACCGGGCCGCCCGCCAGCGTCAGGCGGCGCGAGAGCTTCCCCCAGGAGCCCTGCACGGGCTCGCCGGCGATGGCGACGACGCGGTCGCCCTCCTCGACGGCCGCGTCGATTCGCACACCACGATCCGGCCAGTGCAATGCCTCGAGCCGGCCACCGGCGGGCAGGTAGCCGTTGCGTGGGTCCTCGGCATACACCCGCGCCTCGAAGGCGTGCCCTCGTGGCGCAGCGATGCGCTCGGGCAGCGGCTCGCCCGCGGCCACGCGCAACTGCCATTCGACGAGATCGACACCCAGTACCGCTTCGGTGACGGGATGCTCGACCTGCAGGCGCGTGTTCATCTCGAGGAACCAGCCTTCATCGCCCGCGACGATGAACTCGACGGTGCCGGCGTTCTCGTAGTGCACGGCCTGCGCCGCGCGCACGGCCGCATCGTGCAGGCGTCCGCGCA
>JAKLDZ010000829.1 GCA_022703255.1 Myxococcota bacterium
GCTACTGACTCCCGATGGCGGCGCGACTACAGGTTCGCGCCAGACTTTCATCACGGGGAATGCCGTGCGCCTGGCCGCGCTCGACATGCAGGAGGAACTCGCCCGCCTTGCGCAGCAGCGCGGCCTCCATGCACTGCAGGATCTGCCCGGCCAGCGTGCCGCCGCCGGTGGCGTCAAACGCGATGGTGGCGCCGGTGGCAGCCAGCGCATCGGTCAGGTCGGCCATGAAGCTGGGCGCGCTGCTGTGGCAGACATGTTGCGCGCCGATGCTGCGCAGCAGCGCCGCCTGCTCGGGCTTGCGCACGATGTTGACCAGGCCGATGCCGTCCTTCTGGCAGATACGGTTGAGCATCTGGCCGAGGTTGGACGCGGCTGCCGTGTGCACCAGCGCGGTATGGCCTTCGCGTCGCATGGTTTCGACCATGCCCAGTGCGGTGAGAGGATTGACGAAGCTCGATGCCCCCTCGGCCGCCGTCGCATCGGACGGCAGCACAAGACACTGATCGGCAGCGAGATTGCGGTACTGCGCGTACATCGCGCCCCCACGCAGCGCGACTGTCCGTCCCAGCAGTCCTTGCGCCTCGGCC
>JAKLDZ010000083.1 GCA_022703255.1 Myxococcota bacterium
TGCCTCCCCCCTCGTCCCCTCCTCCGGCGCCAGCCTCCGACACTCCAAAGCTCACCCGCAGACAGCTCGCCGTTGCCCTCGGCGCCGCCGGTCTCCTCGGTGGCGCCGCCATCATCGGCAAACGCTGGATCCGTGTCCGAAGTCCGTCGCATGGGCCCGCCGACTCCTCCGTTGTCCAGGCGCCTCCCCCTCCCCCCTCCAGCCGCCAGCTCCTGCGCGTGGGCGCGACGTTCCTCACCAGCATCCCGTCCTCTCACCTCGCTCCGGCCCTCTTCTGGTCCGCGGTCGAATCGAGTCCCGACGGACGCCGGAAAGCCAGCTTCGTGCGTCGCATTCCAACGCTCGAAAACGGCGCTGCGCGTATCCTCCCCGGCGGAAAGTTCGAAGTGCGTTGGGAAGTCGTTCCGGGACTGAAGTGGTCCGACGGCTCCCCCCTCGGCGCCGACGATCTGGTGATGTCCCAACGGTTGCTCCCGAGACCCCACGTGCTGGACGCGCACAGGGACACCGACGACTCCGCCGTCTTCGTCTGGTCCGATCACTTCGCCCAGGCCGTCGGAGGGTTCGAGCCCTTCCCCGCCCCCTTGTTCGAGCCGTTGATCGCGTCCGGCGGGCGCGACGCTGCGTTGGAGTTCCGCAAGACCCATCCAACCCCCGGCTTGGGCCCGTATCGAATCGCCGACTTCCGCATCGGCGAGCACATGATCGTCGAGGCCAACCCCCACTTCGCCGGCCCTCCGCCCTCCCTCCAACGCATCGAGCTGCGCTGCGTCAAGGACAACGCCCGCTTGCTCGAGCAGTTCGAACGCGGCGAGCTCGACATGCTCGTCCCCAATGCCATCACCCCCGAGCAGGCCGAGGACCTCAAGGCCCGCCGCCCCGATGCGGTCCACCTCCGCCCCTCTCCCCAATACGTGCTCCTGCAGCCCGACCTCGCCCACCCTCGACTCGCTTCGATCGAAGTCCGCCAGGCCCTGCTCGGCGCCATCGACCGCGTCACTCTCTCCCGCGAGATCTTCGGACGGATCGATCTGGTCGCCCACAGCCCCGTCCTCGGCCTCGACGCGGGCGTCCTGCGGACCTGGCCCTTCGACCCTCGACGCGCCGCCTCCACCCTTGCCCGTCTCGGCCTCGCCGGCGCCTCGTTCCCCCTCTTCCACGGCTCCTGGCCCGTCGATGTCCGGCTCGCACTCCGCGTCCGCGAATACCTCGCAGCCGCTGGTCTCGACATCGCCCTCCAGCAGGTCGATCGCGTCTCGGATCTGCGACGCAACGGACACCACGGCGGGCTCGTGCTCTACTCCCTGCGCGACGCCGGCCCCGACGACGTCGCTGCCCACTTCAACCTCCCCGCCCTCGGCGCCGACTACGATCGCTCCGCGCGCCATTCCGGGTTCGACGATTGGACTGCTTCCTTGCTCGATCGGGAGGAGCGCGCCATCGACCCGCAGCGTCGCGCCCAGCTCAAGCAGGAGCTCTGGAAGGCCTTCTCCGAACGGCTCCCGGTGCTCCCCCTGTTGTTCCTCCTCGAGAGAATCGTGGCGGACCCCGCCCTGCGCGGCTGGGACGGGAGTCCCTCGCAGCGGTTCGGCGCCGACCTCGAACGGTGGTATTTCGTGCGCTGACTTGCCCGCGGCGCGACCTACGGCCGTTCGCTCACGGGTTCGTGCAGGTACATGAATGTCTTCTCCGGCGTCACGGGAAGCGACGGCGGCTCCTTGTCGGCGCGGACGCTTCGCAGGGCGTGCAGCACCGCGAAGTAGGCCCCGAGACCGTGGATGAACGGCGGCTCGCCGATGGCCTTCGAGTTGCACACCGCGTAGGGGTTGTTCGAATCCGGCAACAGCGTGACCTCGAATCGGTTCGGACAGTATTGGATGTCCGGAATCTTGTACGCATTGGCGCCCGTGAGCACCCGGCCGTCTGAACCATATCGAATCTGCTCGAGGGTCGCCCACCCTACCCCCTGAACCACCGCTCCCTCGATCTGCCCCCGATCCACCGCCTCGCACAGCGTCTTCCCTACGTCGTGAACAACATCGATCGACTCGATCGTGTACGTCCCGCGCACGCAGTCCAGCAGCACCTCCGTGAACGACGTCCCATAGCTGTAGTAGGCAAAAGGCCTCCCCCGCTCCGTGCCGAGGTCGTAGTGCAGATCCGGCGTCGCGTAGAACGCGTGCTCCGACAGATCGACCCGCGCCCACTGCGCCGCCGCCACCAGCTTCTCCCACGTGAGGTCCGCCCGCGTCTCTCCGACGTAGACCCCCTCTTCGCGAATCGAGATCGCCTCCGGATCCGCCTGCCCGAGGTGCTGCGCGGCAAACCGACGCAGCCGCCCATACAACGCCTCGCACGCGGTTTTCGTGGCCATTCCGTTCATGTCCGCGCCCGTGCTCGCCGACGTCGGCGAGGCATTCGGAATCCGCGACGTGTTCGTGCTGTCCACCCGAACCCGCTGCGCTCCAATGCCCAGCGTCTTCGCCGCGATGAGCTGGATCTTCGTGTTGACCCCCTGCCCCATCTCCACCGCGCCCGTGCTCACCGACACGCTGCCGTCCACGTAGATGTTCACCAGCGAGCTCGCCTGGTTCAACGCCGTCTGCGCAAACGATATCCCGAAGCAGACCGGCACCACCGCCATCCCTCGCTTCGTGTCCGAGTGCGTGCGATTGTACTCCTCGATCGCCGCCTCCCGCTGCGCCAGGTCCACCTGCTGGTCGAGCTTCTCCCAGCATCGGCTCGCGTTCACCCTCTCCAGCTTCATTCCATAGGGCAGCGTGTCGCCGTCCTGCAGAAGGTTCTTCCGCTTGAGCGCCGTCACCCCCATGCCCATCAGCTCCGCCACACGCACCATCGCCGCCTCGATGACGAACGTTCCCTGGGGCACGCCGAACCCCCGGAATGCGTTGTTCGGCGGGATGTTCGTGCGGCAGTTCAACCCCGTAACCCGAATGTTGGGGATTCGATACGACCCCGATACGTGCAGGAACGCTCGTCCCAGCACCGCCGGCGAGATGTCCGCGCACGCGCCCGCGTGCTGATACAACACCACCTCGAAGGCCTCGATCCGACCCTGCTCGTCGAGGCCGATCTTGTAGTCGTACTCGTAGGCGTGGCGCTTGCCCGTGGTCGCGATGTCCTCGTTGCGACGCAACACCAGCTTCACCGGACGCTGCAGCAGGAACGCCGCCATCGCCGGCGCTACCACCCACACCGCCGTCGATTCCTTCCCTCCGAATCCGCCCCCGAGCCGCCGGATGTCGAGCTCGACCTTGTGCATGGGTATCCCCAGCACCTCGGCGATGTGATGGTGAAACGCCCCGGGAGCCTGCGCGCTCGCATACACCTTCATCGTGCCGTGCTCGGAGGGCATCGCCAACGCCCGCTGCGTCTCGAAGTAGAAGTGCTCCTGCGGCCCGCTCGAGAGCCGACCCTGCACCACGTGCTTGCACCGCGCAAACGCCGCCTCCGGATCGCCGTTGACCAGCACCCGCTTCTTCCCGTGCAGCATCCCTCTCGACGCCGCCTCGCGCGGATCGAACACCGCCTCCAGCCGCTCGATGTCCGCCTCGATGAGCCGGACTGCCCGCAACGCCGCCCGCTGCGTTTCCGCCACCACCAGCGCAATCGGCTGCCCGATGTACTCCACCGCATCCACGGCCAGCAACGGCTGATCCTTCAGAATGTGCCCTACCTGGTTCAGCCCGGGAACGTCGCGGTGCGTGTAGACCGCCACCACCCCCGCCGCTGCGGCGGCCTTCGACACATCCAGCGAACGGATCCGCCCGCGCGCCACCGGCGAGGTGAACAGCACCGCGTGCAAACACCCCGCGGGCGTCGGAATATCGTCCACGAACAGGGACGCGCCGCGCACGTGCATCAGCATGTCGTCGTTTCTCATCGGACCACCTCCGCCGCCGCCGCAGAGAAGTGCGCACGCACGAGCTGACCCAGCAGCAGCCTCTTGTACTCCGCCGAGCCCCGAATGTCGTCGATCGGCGTCGCCGCCCCCATCGCCGCCTGCACAATCCCCTCCACCATCGCCCCATCCACAGCGCGCCCGCGGAACCCCTCGAGCCCGCCAATCATCAACGGTACCGGCCCCACACCCCCCGCCGATATCCGCAGATCGATTACCTCCCCCTCCGCGTTCTTCGTCATCCGAAGCGCCGAGTTCACCGCCGCAATGTCGAGAATCTTGCGGTTCGACACCTTCTCGAAGTGATAGCGGGCTCCCGAAGGCAGCAGCGGTATCACGATCTCACGCACTATCTCGCCGCACGCCAGATCGACCTTCTTGTACCCGAGGAAGAACCGATCGAGCGCAACCTCCCGCGTCGCACCGTCGCCCCTCCCGATCACCAGACGGGCATCCAGCGCCAACAGGATGATCGTCACGTCGCCAATCGGCGAGGCATTCACCACGTTGCCCGCCAGCGTCGCCTTGTTGCGCAGAATCGTCGAGGAGTGCAGCAGCAGATCCCCCGGCAGCTCCGGGAAGTGCCGACCCACCGCTTCATGACGCCGGAAGTCCTCGATCGTCACTGCCCCGCCCACGCGCAGCACCGCGCCGTCCTCTCGCACGTAGTCCAGCTCCCGACGCCGCGACAGGAAGTGGAGCTCGCGCTCCATCAACTGCTCCGGTCGCTGCACGAACAGATCCGTGCCGCCCGCCACCACCACGCCGTCCTCGCCTCCCGCCGCAGGCTCCGCCTGCAGCCCCGCGAGCCGTCCCGGTATCCCTCGGAAGTACTCCGGAAGCACCCCCGCCTCGATCAGCGCCGCCAGACGCCCCGACGGCGACCCGTCGATCCCCGCCAACCGCTCGCTCAACGCCCGCGCCGCGTTGCGAATCGCCACGTACCCGGTGCAACGGCAAATATTGCCGTCCAGCGCACGAATCGCGTCGTCGTACGACAGCCCCGCGCTCGTCAGGCAGAACCCTGTCAGCGACAGCACGATCCCCGGCGTGCAGAACCCGCACTGCGATGCGCTGTGTTCCACGATGAGCTGCTGCACCAACGTCAGCTCCCGGCCGCTCAGCCCCTCCACCGTCACGACGTGGCACCCCTCCACGTCGCCGATCGGCAGCAGACAGGATGCGCACGCCTTGTACGCCACGGTCCCGTCCTCCTGGGGTCTTCCCACCAGCACCGTGCACGCCCCGCATTCGCCTTCGCGACACGCTTCCTTCGTGCCCGACAAGCAGGCAACGTCGCGAATGAACTCCAGCAGAACCAGGCCCGGATGTCGATCCGTGCGCACCGCGCGATCGTTGACGATGAAGCTGATCATGGGAGGAAATCCTTCCCCGGCAATCGGGACTGCCGAACGGGCTCTCTGTGGATACTGTGCGATCGCCCAAGCGGCAAGGGGCGACGCTGCAATGCCCCGCCCCATGCGTCCTGCGCACCGTCCCGTGTTCCATGCCGGATCGAACCGCTGTAGCTTGCGGATCATGCGCACAACTCCGCTCCTGGTCGCTTTCGCTGCGCTCTGCGCAGCGTGCAACACCTCCCCCAGGACGCCCCCCTTCATCGCTCATCCGCCCCCGGGCTCGATCGTCCTGAGCATCGTCGGCACCAGCGATCTGCACGGACACCTCGAGCGAGGCGTCGCCTTCAGCGGCTACGTCGAGAACCTCCGCAAGTCGCGCAGTCGCGACGGCGGTGTGGTGCTCGTCGATGCCGGCGACATGTTCCAAGGCACCATCGCCGCCAACGAAACCGAAGGCGCGGCCGTCATCCGCCTGTACAACGCGATCGGCTTCCACGCCGCCGCCATCGGCAACCACGAGTTCGATTACGGACCCGTCGGCCCCGCCGCCATCCCCTTGTCTCCCTCCGATGACCCCAGAGGCGCGCTCCTCGCCGCAGTGAAGCTCGCTCGCTTCCCGGTGCTCAACGCCAACCTCTTCGTCAAGGACACCGGCTATCCCATCCAGTGGCCCGGGGTCGCTCCCTCCACCCTGATCGACGTCGCAGGCGTCAAGGTCGGCATCGTCGGCGTCACCACCATCGACACCCTGAAGAGCACCAACGCCGCCAACGTCAGCGACCTGAAGATCGGCCCCCTCGAGGAGGCCATCACCGCCCAGGCCCGCTCCCTCCGCCAGCAGGGCGCCAAGGTCGTCGTCGTCGCCGCCCACGCAGGCGGCGGCTGCTGGAGCTTCGACAACCCCGACGACCTCTCCTCCTGCATGCCCGACCAGGAGAGCTCCAATGTCGCCCGCTCCATCGATCCGAAGCTCGTCGACGTCATCGTCGGAGGCCACACGCACCGCGCGATCGCCCACCGCGTCAACAGCATCCCCGTCATCCAGTCCAAGGCCAACGGCGCGGCCTTCGGCCGTGTGGACCTGTACGTGAACCCCGCCTCGGGCGAGGTCCGCGTCGCGCACATCCATCCTCCGCACGCGATGTGCGAGGAGCGCGACGACGACGAATCCGGCAAGTGCACAACTGAAGACTACGAGGGGGCGGCGGTCGTGCCGACCCCGCAAGCACAAGCCGCCGTGGCGCAGGACCTCGCCACCGCAACTGCAAAGAGCCGCCAACCCGTAGGCGTCACCCTGCCTGCGCGCTTGAAGAGCCGCGGCTCGCCGTCGTCCCCGCTCGGCGACCAGATCGCCTCCTGGATGCTCGAGGCCCGCCCCACCGCCCAGGTCGCCTACGTCAACATCGGCGGCGTCCGCAAGGATCTCCCCGAAGGCCCGCTCACCTACGGCGCTTTCTTCGAAACCCTCCCGTTCGACAACCGATTCGCCACGGCGACCGTCAAGGTCGCATCCCTGCGCAAGCTCTTCGCTCGCGGACTCCGCGGTGGACGAGGCTTCTCCGTCGCCGGCGTTCGCGTCGTCGCGAAGTGCGGCCACCAGGGAATCGAGATCGACCTGCTCCTCGGCGATCGTCCCCTCCGCGACGACGAGTCCGTCGTGCTCCTCACCAGTGACTATCTCGCCACGACTCCAAAGCTCGCCGAGGCAGGCATTCCACCGGAAGCATTCCGGTACGAGGAGGGTCGCACGATCCGCGACGCGCTGGTCGATCACCTTCGCAAGAAGGGGGGCACCGTTCGCGCTGCGGAGAAGTCACCCATCTCGAGCCCCCACGGAACCTTCCCGCTCCCCTGCTCGCGCTGACGCGGCACGTCCGAAGAACCCCGCCGATCGATCTGGCGGCCGCCACTTCGCCCTGGCGGCCCGCCACTTGACGAATCCATCGGCATTCTTGCGTCGATTCGCTTCCGCCTGGCGGAATTGCACCCCTGTTCCGCCACCCCCGATCCGGCGGTGCGCTTCGCTTCTCCCGAGAAATCCCGCAGAATCCGACGTGGCACGCCGGCTGCTCTATGCCCGCGCATGCTCGCCACCGCTCACGCTGCTGCCCTCGTCGGACTCGATGCCTGGCCCGTTCGCGTCGAGGTCGAATCGGCTCGAGGCCCCAACGGCTTCATCCTCGTCGGCCTCGCCGAAGCCTCCGTCCGCGAATCCCGCGTCCGCGTCCGCTCCGCCCTCTTCCAGCTCGGCGTCGACCTCGGCGAGTACGTCATCGTAGCCAATCTGGCCCCCGCGGATCTGAAGAAGACCGGCGGAGCCTTCGACCTCGCACTCGCTCTCGCCACCCTCGGCGCCATCGGCGAGGTTCCCCCCGATTCCCTCGCATCCACCCTCGTGCTCGGCGAGCTCTCCCTCACGGGCGCCGTCCGTCCCGTGCGCGGCGTGCTTCCCCAACTGCTCGGTGCGCGACGCGCGAAGATCCCTTGCGCCATCGTCCCCGAAGCCAACGGCGCAGAAGCCGCCTCCGTCGAGGGGATCGAGGTCCGCGTCGCCTCCTCCCTCGATCAGGTGCGCCAACACCTGCGAGGCAAGACCCCTCTGCCGCTGGCGAACAAGAAGGCGTTCTCCCCTTGCTTCCTGCCCGGTGCGGACCTCTCCGACGTCAAGGGGCAGCACGCAGCCCGGCGCGCCCTGGAGCTCGCCGCCGCAGGGTCCCATCACCTGCTCATGATCGGCCCTCCGGGCGGTGGCAAGACCATGCTCGCACGACGCCTGCCCGGGATCCTTCCGCCCCTCGCCCACGAGGAAGCCCTCGAGGTCAGCGTCGTCCACTCGGTCGCAGGAATCCTCCCAGCCGACTCCGGTCTGCTCGCGATTCGACCCTTCCGCGCCCCTCATCATACCGTGAGCGAAGCAGGACTCGTCGGAGGAGGCGACCCCCCTCGCCCCGGCGAGATCTCCCTCGCTCACCTCGGCGTGCTGTTCCTCGACGAGCTCGCCGAGTTCCGCCGGGCGTCGCTGGAGGCGCTGCGCCAACCGCTGGAGGACGGAATCCTCACGATCGCTCGCGCTCGCTGGCGCGCTACCTTTCCCGCTCGTCCCCTCGTCGTCGCCGCCGTCAATCCCTGCCCGTGCGGACACGCCGGCGATCCCAGCGGACGATGCCGCTGCGGCGCCGATCGCGTGCGCGCCTATCGCGCCCGCCTCTCCGGTCCCTTGCTCGACCGCATCGACCTGCACGTGCAGCTCCCCCCGGTCGACGTCGGATCGCTTCGCGCAGCCAGCGGCGGAGAGTGCTCGGCCGACGTGCGGGATCGTGTGGTGATGGCCCGCTCCATCCAGACCGATCGCCTCCGTCGCGGAGAGGTGGGCGTGTCGGTCAATGCGATGCTCTCGCTGCGGGAGATCGACCGCGTGGCCACACCCGACGAAGCGGGCGGTGCGCTGCTCGCCGCGGCCGTGGACAAGCTCGGCCTGTCGGCCCGCGCCTACGCGAAAGTGCTGCGGGTGGCGCGCACTGCCGCGGACCTCGACGGCAGCGACGGCGTGCACGTCTGTCACATCGCCGAAGCGGTCCAGGCGCGACTCCTCGACCGGGTCGCTGGCGCGGAGTCCGCACGACAGGAGCTCTCGCCGTAGTCCCATTCCGATGCCGTACATGCCGGGATGCCACGAGGCACCCGGAGAGAGTGAATCCGGCGCACACAGCGCCACCAACGGGAACGATGGTTCCCATTCAGGGGAAGAAGCCATGTTGATCGATCTGGCAGACAAGATGAGGGGAGTCCGCACGCTGGTCAGCTCCGTGGAGAAGGCCTTCGGAAAGGGCGCGATCATGAGGCTCGGTGACGACGAAGAGGTGGATCCGGTCACGGTCATTCACTCCGGCTCCGCCGCCATCGACCATGCCCTCGGGATCGGCGGCTATCCGCGCGGTCGCATCGTCGAGGTGTTCGGTCCCGAGTCGAGTGGAAAGACGACGCTGACCCTGCACGCGATCGCGGAAGCCCAGAAAGCCGGCGGGGTGTGCGCGTTCATCGACGCCGAGCACGCGTTCGACGTCCACTACGCGCGGGCCATCGGCGTCGAGACCGAGAAGCTCCTGGTCAGTCAGCCCGACACCGGTGAGCAGGCCCTCGACATCGCCGAGATGCTCACGCGCTCGGAGGTGGTGGACCTCGTCGTCGTGGACTCCGTCGCTGCGCTCACTCCGAAGGCCGAGATCGAGGGCGAGATGGGCGACCAGCACATGGGGCTGCAGGCGCGCCTGATGAGCCAGGCCTTGCGCAAGCTCACCGCCATCGCCCACCGCACCAACACCACCATCATGTTCATCAATCAACTGCGCCAGAAGATCGGCGTCGTGTTCGGCAATCCGGAGACCACGACCGGCGGCAATGCGCTCAAGTTCTACGCGAGCGTGCGCCTCGACGTCCGCCGCATCGGCTCTCTGAAGGTCGGAGACAGCCTCATCGGCTCCCGCACCCGCGTGAAGGTCGTGAAGAACAAGATGGCGCCTCCGTTCCAGGAGGCCGAGTTCGAGATTCGCTGGGGCACCGGCATCGACGCCGCCTCGGATCTGCTCGACTACGGCATGACCTGCGGCGTCATCGACAAGGCGGGATCGTACTTCTCCTTCGGAACCGAGGCCCTCGGCCAGGGAAGGGAGAAAGCGCGCGACACGCTGCTGACCCGCCCCGACCTCGCCAACGTCATCCGCGAAACCCTCGCAGAGGCACACCCGCGGCTCCTCACCAGGTCCGCCCCCCAGGCCGAGGTCGCCGAGGCATGAAGATCGGAATCTGACCCTCGCACCGGCCCGCCGAAGGCCTGCGTCACCGACCACTCGTTCGTCTCTCTGCAACTGCCGACAATCTCCAACACACGCGCTCCCAACGCGTCCTGCCATGCATGAGGCGTCCCATGACCGTCCTCCTCGATCCCACCAATGATGTCGTCTTCAAGATCATGTTCTCGCGCCCCGACAGCACGGACCTGCTCGTCTCCTTGCTGACCGCCGTGCTGCGTCCCCCCTCTCCCATCTCGGAGGTCACCCTCCTCAACGCTGCCCTCGACAAGAACTCCATCACCGATCGCGGCGTCGTGCTCGACCTGCACCTCCGACTCGAGGACCGCTCCCAGATCAACGTCGAGATGCAGGCCCGCAGGATCTCCGGCATGCGCGAGCGGGCTGTCTATCACGTGGCCCGGATGTACGGCTCCGCCATCGTCCGGGGACAGCTCTACTCCGAGCTCGCCCCGTGTGCCGGCATCTTCCTGCTCGGCTACGACGAGTTGCCTTCCGCTCGCTTTCACTCCACATTCAGGCTGCTGGAAGTCCACGACCATGTCCCCCTGTCGCCCCAGATCGAGATCCACTTCGTCGAGCTGCTCAAGCTCCGACGAATGGCGCCCTCCGACTGGACACAGGAGTCGGCCCTGGCAGACTGGGCACGGTTCTTCCGTCCAGTGGATGAACGCGATCGCGAGGAGCTCGCCATGAAGGACCCCGTCTTCACAAAGGCCTGCAAAGTGCTCGCACAGGTCTCCGAGGATCCGGACGCTCAGTACCTGGCTCGCGCCCGTGAGGAGGGCGAGGTGCTCTGGGCTCACGAGGTCGCCGTGAACCGCAGAGAGGCCAGGGATGACGGACTCCGCGAGGGCCGCGACGAAGGGCTCCGCGAGGGCCGCGTCACCGGCCTCGCCCAGAGCGTGTCGCGCGTCCTCGAGGCTCGCGGATTTCCTCTCTCCAACGAGATCCGCGAACGGATCGATCGTTGCTCCGATCCCGCCCTCCTGGAACGTTGGCTCGCACGGGCCGCAGTCGCCAACTCCATCGATGCCGTCTTCGAGTAGCCCATCGCCTCGATACCCAACTCCGACATGATGAGCTCGGAGGATGCTTGCGCACTCCGGTTGGATGACGAGTTCCATCCCTGACCCGACGGATGCCGATGCCCGGACACCGCCGCCCCGCCGATCTCACTCATCCATCGAGTCGCAGTGCGTCGCGTACACGTGCCCCGTCAGCGTCCCGCCGGCAAATTCCACCTCGACGTCGAATGCCACGAACGCGCTGCCCGGCGGAGACACCTTCGCCGCAACCGGAATCAGCTTCACCTGCGTAGCCTTGTCGAATGGGTTGGACGAGATGCTCCCGTCGAAGTCCAACAGTGTCACCGGTGTCCCCTCGATCGGCGTGGTATCGCTCGGTATCGGCACGCTCCCGAAGACAACGGTTCGGTCCGGGCTGGGAGAGGTCTCCGACGGACACCCCGTGTCCCCCCCGAAGTGCGCCTCCATGTGAATCGTCTGGCTCCCCCCCGAGGGCGCGTTGAACCCGAATTGCGCTCGATCCAACGTCCCCTTGTTCCCCCCGAGCGTAACCGTCAGGCTCGTCTGCGCACACGCTCCTTCGCACGTCTCGAAGGGATTCCCCGCTTCCACCGGCGCTGCGTCCTCCGCCGACGCCTCGGCCACGGCATCCCCAACCTCCGAGTCGCTCACCGCCGCGTCGGTTGCCTCGGAGTCCGCCTCCGCGGAGTCGGAAGTCGCCTCCACGGCCGCATCCGGGGCCGGCGCCTCGGGTTGGCTCGTGTCTTCGGAGCTGGAGCAGGCCGCAAGGACAGCACAAAGGGCGAAGGGGAGAAGTCGATCCATCGCGCGATTGTAGACGCTCGCACGATGCGAAGGAAGATCGTCGAGCCCGCCACGCGCCCAAAGGCGGTCCGACGGCCACGGACACCTCACCTCCGCTTGTCGATCTCGGCCTCCAGAAAACGCTCCAGTCGCAGCAGATCGTCCAACCCCATCTCCCCCAGCCCGATGCGCCGCAGCGAGAACAGCAGACTCGCCATCCGCATCGGATCCGGCTCGCTCTCCGTGCCCAACGCACGCAACTGCTCCTGCTGCGCTCGATCGATGATCAGCAGCATCGGCGCCTTCTCGTCCGGCGAAAACTGGAACAGCGCCGTCGCGATCTCCCCGAGCGGCTTCTCGAACGCTCCCCACGGCAGCAGCGACCCCTCCTCCCGATACCGCAGCATCCCACCCCCGAGCTCCACCCGCTGATACGTCCTCAGACCGCCAATCGTCGCGAGAATCACCAGCAGCTCCACCAGGCCCACCACCGCCACGATCAGCCACGACACGAACGCACCAGCGAACGGCCCCAGGCCCCAGCCGATGACCCCGAATCCCCCGATCACGCCGATCACGAGCAGACTCCCGGCGATCGACACGCGCTTCTTCCAGCGCAGGATCGTCGCCTCGCTCGTCTGCAACACCTCCACGAACGACGGAGGCTCCGCTGCGCTCACCTCGGCCGGCTTCGCGTCCCCCAGCTTCACGCGCGCCTGCAACTGCGCACGCAACGCCTCCGCATCTGCCCGGTTGTGCGTCGTCATCAGCGCCCACCGCGCCCCGTCCTTGCGCACCATCGAGCAGGTGTACTGCGCCGATCGCGACCGCCCCGCCGTCGCCACGATCCGACGGTGCACGTCGAACCCCGCGATTTCCCCATACGGCAGCTTCGCGCTCGCGCTCCCCGTGCCCGCAGCCTCGGCTGCCACCAGCAGCGCTCCCGCGCGGTTGTCGAACGTGAGGGTGGGAGGGTTCCGGAACTGGGTCAGCACCAGAATTCCTGCGCAGAGAAACGCCAGGCCCGCCCCGACCAGCAGCCCCGCCCCCTGCGCCGCCAGCCCGAGGGCCCCCACGCCGCAACCCGCCAGCCCCAGCGGGATCAACAGCCACGCGATCACCCGCCGCGAAGCCGGTGACTCGCGCAACACCACGCGATCGGGATGGTCCTGTCTGGAATCGATGAAGTAGCTCACGACGGGGAGTGTAGCCCGATCTCGCCCCGCTATCCCACGATCCTGCGGAACAGCGCGATCATCCGCTTTCGCCCCTCGTAGGGCGGGTACAAGAACCCCGTCGCCGACGGCATCCGCTGACGAAGCACCGCACGCGCGTGCGACAACGCCTCGAACCCGTGCCGCCCGTGATAGCTCCCCATCCCGCTCTCCCCTACACCCCCGAAGGGAAGATTCGGATTCACATAGTGCATCAGCACGTTGTTCACCGAGGTCCCGCCCGCCGACGTCGCCCGCAACACACGCTCGATCCGATCCGGCGCCTCGGCGAACACATAAAGCGCCAACGGCTTCGGCCTCGACCGGATCACCGCCGTCGCTTCGTCCACGCTCCGGAACGTCAACACCGGCAGTATCGGTCCGAAGATCTCGTCTCTCATGATCGGCGACTCCAACGTCACCTCCGTGAGCACCGTCGGGGAAATCCTCCGCTTCTCGAGATCCACACTCCCACCGATCGCCAGCTTCGCCCCCGCACCGAGCGCCGCGTCCAGCACCGATGCCAGACGCTTCATCGACGTCTCGTCCACCACGCCGCACAGGTCCACGCTCGCCAGCCGATCCGATTCCTCCTTGCCGTAGGCCCCCTCGATCGCCGTCCGAATCGCCGCCACGAGCCCCTCGGCCACCGACTCGTGAACGAGCACGTAGTCCGGTGCGATGCAGGTCTGCCCCGCATTGACGAACTTCCCCCACACGATGCGCTCTGCCGAGGTTCGAAGGTTCGCTGTCTCGTCCACCACCGCGGGCGACTTGCCCCCGAGCTCCAAGGTCACCGGCGTGAGATTCCTGGCCGCACTCGCCATCACCTTCCGCCCCACCGACGGGCTCCCCGTGAAGAAGATGTGATCGAAAGGCAGCTCGAGCAGCGCATCGGCCAGCTCCCTCCCACCGGTCAACACCACCGCCTCCTCCTCGGGAAGCGCTTCGGACACCACGGTGCGCAGCGCCTGCGCCGAATGACGGGTCTTGTCCGAGGGGCGCAGCATCACGCAGTTGCCTGCGGCGATCGCCGCCACCAGGGGATTCATCGCGAGCGCAAAGGGGTAGTTCCACGGAGACAGCACGAGCACCACCCCCTTGGGCTCGTAGCGAATCTCACTGGTCGCCCCCGCCAACGTCAACGGCGTCGTCACCTTCCTCGGCCGCATCCACCGCGGCAACATCCGAATCGCGTGGTTCAGCTCCTCGAGCGTGGGCAGAACCTCGGTGATCTCCATCTCGGCAGGCGCCTTGCCGAAGTCCGCTCGCGCCGCCTCGCAGATGTCCGCCGTGTGCGCACGCACCGCGCTGCGCAGCCGCTCCAGCCGCGCAATCCGCTCGTTCGCCGTCGTGCGCGCCATGTCCCATCGGTGCGCCGTCTGCCGATCGAACAGCCCCTTCACATCCCACGCCGCCCCCGACTCCCTGCCCGCCGATCCCGCCGTCGTCATCACGCCCGCTCCTTGCCCGAGCCCCCGCGCCCTCGAAAGTGATCCATCGCTGCATTCACCCCCAGAAACCCTGCTACCGCGTCGAATGCCCGCACCGGCAACACCCGCGTCGGCGGGATCAAGTGCACCGCCGGCGGCAACACCACCTTGCGCTCGTTTCGCTCAATCGCACGCACGATCCTCGCCGCCACCTTCCCCTCCTCGAGAATCGGCAGCAACCACGCAAATCGCGTCTCCGTCCCCTCGAACATCCCCGTGTCGATGAAGTACGGGCACACCACCGTCGTCTTCACCCCCGGCGCCGTGTCCGCCAACTCCATCCGCAACGACTCGTCAAACCCCACCGCCGCAAACTTGCTCGCGCTGTAGTCCACCAACCCCTTGACCCCGATCAGCCCCGCCGCCGACGCGACCGTCACCACATGGCCCGCGTTGCGCTCCACCATCGACGGCAAGAACGCCCGCGTCGTCCAGAACAGCGCCAGCGTGTTCACCGCAAACGTCTTGCGTATCTGCTCGTCGCTCACCTCCAGCAGACGCTGCCCGCTCACCACACCTGCGTTGTTGATGAGCACGTGCACCGGCCCCGACTTCTCCAGCACCCGCGCGGCCGCCTCCCGCACCCGCTCCGACTCCGATACGTCCACCACCTCCGCGCTGTGCCCGCTCCCCCCAAGCTCCCCCATCAGCTTGTCGAGGCGCCCCCCGTCCAGATCCCACGCCGCAATGCGCGCACCGCGTTTCGCAAGCTCCAACGCCATCCGACGCCCGATGCCGCTGGCTGCCCCCGTGATCACCACGGTCCGATTTCCGATGTCGGTCATGCTCGGCCTTCCCTCGAGTGTCCGCTCATCCTGCGGACGCCCTTTTCGCACGTCAAGCAACCGCTGCCTGGAGTAGCCGCATGCTCGGGTATCCCTTTCTCTCCGACTCTCCTGAGCCTCGCCTCCGAGTTGATCCCATCCCCATGGCGTGGGTTGAGTCGCAGCAAAAGGTCGGGTAGCGTTTTGATTCGAGATCGAATCATGTCTTCGGGCGAGCAGGTTACCCGCTTCATTCGCTGTCCTCATTGCGGATCGTTCCACCTCGGACACGAAACCGTCTGCGGCGCCACCGGCAAACCCCTGCCCAACGCCTCCCCGGCCCCTGCGCCCGCCCCAGAACCCCCTCGGCTGTCCGTCGATGCCCCCGAGGCCCCCGCCCTCAGCATCGGCTTCGCGCACTTCGACATCGACGGCCGCTATCGCATCTGCGGCATCGTCGGTCAGGGCGGCATGGGTACCGTCTACGAAGCCGAACAAATCGCCCTCGGACGACGCGTCGCCCTCAAGGTCCTGCACAGCGCCCAGAAAGGCCGCCGCGAATCCGTCGAACGCTTCCAACGCGAGGCCCGCGCCGCCTCCTCCATCGGCCACCCGAATATCTGCGAGGTCTATGACGTCGGTCGCCTCAGCGACGGACGTCCGTACATGGTCATGGAGCTGCTGCGCGGCTGCACGCTCGCCGAGCGCATCGACAACGAACGCTCGCTGCCCGTACGCGAGAGCATCGACATCATCATGCAGGTCTTGTCCGCCCTCGTCGCGGCCCACGACAAGGCCATCATCCACCGCGATATCAAGCCCGAAAACGTCTTCCTCGCCGAACGCGTCGGCTGCCCCGCCGTCGTCAAAATCCTCGACTTCGGAATCCACAAGGCCCGCGACGAAGCCTCCCTCTCCCTCACCCGCGACGGCACCGTCATGGGCACGCCCTATTACATGGCCCCCGAACAGGCGCGCGGCGAACCCTTCGACCACCGCATCGACCTGTTCGCCTGCGGCGTCATGCTCTACGAAATCACCGTCGGCCGACGCCCCTTCGATGGCGACGAGTACAACGCCCTGATGCGCAGCATCCTGCACGAACAGCCCGTCGACCCCTGCTCCCTCCGTCCCGATCTGCCCAAGGCCCTCACCGGAATCCTGCGCAGAGCCCTGCAAAAAGACCCGACCCTGCGCTACCCCGACGCCACCGCCTTCCTCGTCGAGCTCGACGCCCTCCAGGCCTCCCTCGGCAACTTCACCTCCGACGCCATCCAATCCGTGCGCGAACCGCGCCGCCCGATCCCCGACCTCGACGCCCTCGACCGCGCCGGCGATCCCCCTCCCTCCATCGAGGTCACCGTCGAGTCCGTGCCCGTCAGCATCCAGCTCGAGTCCGTTCCCGCTACCACCGAACCCGCACCCAATACCGTCGCCGGTCTGGCTCCCCCCCCCCC
>JAKLDZ010000830.1 GCA_022703255.1 Myxococcota bacterium
GACGTAGCCCTTGGCGCTGGCCTGGAAGTAGAAGGCGATGCGGCTGCCGATGCGGACCGTGTCGCCGTCGCTGGACTCGATCCAGGCGTGCAGCCGGGGGGCTTCCGGGCCGGCGGCGGGCGCGGCGGGCACGGCGGCCAGCGGCAGATGCTTGCTCAGGAACGCGCGGGCCGCCTTGCCGAAAGCGGCTTCCTCAGCTTCCCGGTAGCGGAACTGCTCGGTGGCCAGGGTTTTGCCCTTGGCGTCCACCACGGTCAGCGTCACCGGCAGGTAATCCCCGCCGAGGGTGGCCGACTCGGACGCGCCGACGCCGAGCCGGACGGTGTAGCGCGGCGGCGCCGGCTCCAGCGCCAGGTTCTTGGCCTGGCCTTCCGGCGTGGCGGCGGGCGCGGCGGCGGGCGCCGCGGCGAACGAGACTCGCGTCGTGCTGCTGTCGGGCAACTCGCGCGCGGACGCCGTCGCGTGGGAGTTCCGCAGCGATCGCGGCCGCAACAGCGGGCGATGGACGACGATCGCGGTGCCCTCGTGCTGGGAGCAGGAGGGTTTCGGCGAGTACCACTACGGGCAGGTCGAGGGCTTTCCGCCG
>JAKLDZ010000831.1 GCA_022703255.1 Myxococcota bacterium
TGGCGCAGCAGGCCGGCTATGTGTTCTACCTCGAACCCGGCCCGCTGCCGGGCACGTCGAAGGCGTACTGGGGCCCCGAGGTGCGCGTCGGCATCCCGCAGCCGGCGCTCACCGCGTCGATGGACGCGAAGACCAACGTCGAGGACCTGAGCTTCGAGTTCGACCGCGAGGCCAAGCGCATCCCGATCGTGTACTTCCAGGAGCCCTTCTCGAAGACCGGCATTCCGGTGCCGATCCCCGACGTGACGCCGCTGAACCCGCCGCTCGGCGCGCTGCCGCCGCTGCCGCCGAAGATCGCGAAGCTCGCCGACACCGCGCACCTCGGCGTGGCCGAGGCGCTGGTGCGCGGCATCGCCTACGCCGGCCGGCACAGCGACTGCGTCTCGGGCAACGGCCGGCTCGACGTGCAGCGCTACGGCCGGCTGCTGAAGTCGCGCCGGCTCGTCGGCGTGCGCGGCGCCGGGCTGCCGTACGACGGGCTGTACTACGTCAAGCGCGTGACCCACGAGATCGAGCGCGGCAGCTACAAGCAGAGCTTCGCGCTCGCGCGTAACGGGCTGTTGCCCACCGTGCCGGCGGTGCCGG
>JAKLDZ010000832.1 GCA_022703255.1 Myxococcota bacterium
GACCTCGACCGTCACGTCATAGACGTTGTCGCTGTCACTGTCGGTCGGCGTTTCGAAGTCCGGCGCGGTGCTGAAGCTCAGCACCCCGGTCGACGAGTCGATCGTGAACAGGCTGGCATCAGCCCCACCCGTGATCGAGTAGATCAGCGTCGCCCCGGCATCCGGATCGGTTGCCGTGACCGTCGTGACCGCCGTCTGGTTCTCGGCCGCGTTGACGCTGGCCGCCGCGCCCCCGCCATCGCTGGTGATCACCGGCGCTTCGTTGACGTTGATCACCGTGATCGCGATCGCCTGGGTGTCGGTGCCGCCGAGGCCGTCGCTGACCTCGACGGTCACGTCATAAACGTTGTCGTTACCGCTGTCGGTCGGCGTCTCGAAGTCCGGCGCGGCGTTGAACGAGAGAACGCCAGTGTCGGCGTCGATCGTGAACAGCGCCGCATCGGCGCCGCCGCTGATCGAGTAGGTCAGACTCGCCCCGGCATCCGGGTCGGTCGCGGTGACCGTCGTCACCGCTATCTGGTTCTCAGCCGCGTTGGCACTGGCCGTGGCACCGCCGCCGTCACTGGTGATGACCGGCGCCT
>JAKLDZ010000833.1 GCA_022703255.1 Myxococcota bacterium
GTCATGCTGTTGTAGATCGCGTTGCGCAGCAGGGTCGCGTCGCGCTCGCTGTAGATGTCGAAGGGGAAGACGGCAACCCGCTGGGCGACGGCTTCCAGGGGTGCGGCGAGAAGGCTGGCAAGAAGCACGAGCATTGCCAAGGCGCGGAGTTTTCCGGTCATATCACTCACCCTTCACGATCCGTCCGTCGCGCAGACCAATGCAGCGCGACATGCGGTCCGCCAGCGACTGGTTGTGGGTGACCACGACCAGCGTGATCCCCCGGGTACGGTTCAGGTTCACGAGCATCTCGTGGATCTTCGTGCCCGTTTCCGAGTCGAGGTTGCCCGTCGGCTCGTCGGCCAGGAGCATCTCGGGCTCCATCACAAGGGCCCTTGCCACGGCCACCCGCTGCTGCTCGCCGCCCGAGAGATAGCCCGCCGTCCGGTTCTTCATGTCCTTGAGCACCGGGAAGTACGAATACACCCGGTCCAGGTCCCGCTTGATGTTCTGCCCGGAGAACGAGACCGTGGCTCCCGCCCGCAGGTTCTCCTCCACCGAAAGGTCCACCAGCGTCCGCCGGCCCTCCAGGATCTGGAT
>JAKLDZ010000834.1 GCA_022703255.1 Myxococcota bacterium
CGGTGCAGGAAGATGGTGGCCGGGGGCGGGCTGCGCAGCAGGCCGCGCCGCAGGCCCAGTTCCAGCCCCACCTCGCGTGCGCGCTGCGGCAGGTCCGAGGCTCCGAAGTCGTAGCGCCCACGCGCGCGCAGCGGCTCGCACACCAGCTCGATCACCTCGACCGCCGCGGCCACGCGCTCGGGGGCCTCGTCGGCGTCGATGTAGCCGATCGCGGCCGCCTCGCGCGCGATGCCCGCCGCGTCGCTGGCGACGATGGCGCGCACGATGCGGCGGTAGTGCTCGACGAAGTCGGGCGCCAGCCGCACCGTGGCCCCGAAGTCGAGCAGCACGATACGGCCCTGTTCGTCGAGGCGGTAATTGGCGGGGTTGGGGTCGCTTTGCATCAGCCCGAACTCGAACAGCTCGCGAAACAGCAGCTGCTCCAGGGTGGTGCCGAGCGCATCGCGTGCGGCCTGCGGCAGCTCCGTTGCCGCCTCGATGGGCGCGGACTCGATCCAGTCCATCGCCAGCCATAGCAGCTTCCCATCCTTGCCGTGATCCTGGAGGCGGACCACGTTGGGATGCTTGAGCCCCTTGA
>JAKLDZ010000835.1 GCA_022703255.1 Myxococcota bacterium
CCTTCGCCGCGCTGTCGGGGGCCACCTGGCAGCTGCTGCGCCGCTACCTGCGCGCCGTGTCGTTCTGGAAGAAGCGGACGCAGGTCGGCCACTACCGGCTGCTGGAGACCATCGGCAGCGGCGGCATGGCCACGGTCTACCGGGCGCGCGACCTGCTGGGCCAAGGCCGCGTCGTGGCCCTGAAGCTGCTCAAGGAGGAGAACTTCCACGACGAGGCCCAGAAGCGCCGCTTCCGCCACGAGTCGCTCATCACCGCCACGCTGGACCACCCGCACGTCGTGAGCGTCTTCGAGCGCGGCGAGACCGGGGACTGCTTCTACATCGCCATGGAGCTGCTGGAAGGGATCTCGCTGGCCCGGCTCATGCGCTCGCGCGGGCCGCTGCCGCTGGCCGACGCCGTCACGATCATGCGCCAGGTGGTCGACGCGCTCGGCGCCATCCATTGCCGGCAGATCGTCCATCGCGACCTGAAGCCGGAGAACGTCATGATCTGCGAGCGCCCCGGGCAGCCGCTGTTTGTCAAGCTGCTCGACTTCGGCCTGGCCATCACCCCGGCCCAGTCGCGGCTGACCATGT
>JAKLDZ010000836.1 GCA_022703255.1 Myxococcota bacterium
GCATCTCTGCGGCGGAGAGCGCGGAAACGCCGCGACTCGCGCGCATCATCCTGCAGGCTTCAATGGGGCCGCCGCATCTCTGCGGCGGAGAGCCTACACGATCCGCCAGATGGTTGACGCGGTGTCAGGGCTTCAATGGGGCCGCCGCATCTCTGCGGCGGAGAGATCTACCTGTTCGGCGCGGAGACCGAGGACGACCTCGAGCTTCAATGGGGCCGCCGCATCTCTGCGGCGGAGAGGGGGAGGGAGAAGTCACCTTCCCGACGCGGGATCGCGCTTCAATGGGGCCGCCGCATCTCTGCGGCGGAGAGGACGGCGGCCAGGTGGGCCAGGACGGCCTGCAGTGCGTGCTTCAATGGGGCCGCCGCATCTCTGCGGCGGAGAGTCGATTCCCCGGGAGCCGACCCGGACACCGCCAGGCGGCTTCAATGGGGCCGCCGCATCTCTGCGGCGGAGAGTGGCCAGCTGCGAGTTCAAGCGCCTCGCGGCGTCCTCTCGCTTCAATGGGGCCGCCGCATCTCTGCGGCGGAGAGCGATCACTGTGGTGGGCGATGCGACCGCCTCGATCCCGCTTC
>JAKLDZ010000837.1 GCA_022703255.1 Myxococcota bacterium
TCGAGGAACTCCTTCGTGGGCGGGAGCCGGCGCCCGTCCCTCGTCGTGTCGATCGCCGACACCGGGATCGGGATCGATCCCGATCGGCTGTCCGGCATCTTCCAGGCCTCGGCGTTGGTCGAGCCCGGCCGGCAGATGGACGGCCTCGGCCTGGGCCTCGCCATCTGCCGCGCGATAATGCAGGCGCACGGCGGCACGATTCGCGGCGAGACGCGCAAGGAAGGCGGCGCCCGCTTCATCCTGCAACTGCCCGCCGCCCCGAAAGAACAGCCATGAACCCGGAACTCCGCGCCCTCATCATCGAAGACGACCCCGACGTGCGCCTCGGCTGCGAGCAGGCCATGCAACTGGCCGGCATCCCGGTCGCTGCCTTCGCCACCGCCGAGGAGGCGCAGCGCCGCCTGGGCGCCGATTACCCCGGCATCGTCGTCACCGACATGCGCCTGCCGGGCATGGACGGCATGGCGCTGCTGCGCTGGGTGCATGAGCTGTCGCCCGATCTGCCGGTGATCATGATTACCGGCCACGGCGACGTGACGCTGGCGGTCGAAGCGATGCGCAGCGGCGCCTACGAC
>JAKLDZ010000838.1 GCA_022703255.1 Myxococcota bacterium
CGCCTGGGCAACCACGGAGAGCTCGTCGAGGTGATCCGGACCGCGCACGACCGCGGCATCCGGGTGATCGCCGACCTCATCGTCAACCACACCTCCGACCAGCACCCCTGGTTCGTGGCGTCGCGGCGCAGCACCACCAACCCGTTCCGCGACCACTACGTCTGGCGCGCCGACGACCCGGGCGACACCTCCGCCGAGGTCGTCTTCCCCGGCGAGGAGGAGGGCATCTGGACGCGCGACGACCGCACCGGCGAGTGGTACCTCCACCACTTCTACGCCCACCAGCCCGACCTCAACCTGGCCAACCCGAAGGTCATGGACGAGATCCTGCGCGCGGTCGGGTTCTGGCTCGAGCTGGGCATCGACGGTGTTGCCATCGAGCGCGGGCGCGAGCGGCACGCGGTACTTGAGCGCCGCGTCGGCCGGACCGGCGTTTGCGCCACCACCCAGGTGACCGGGTCGCGTCGTCGCGAGGGTCAAAGGGCCGCCGCCGTTGCTTTGCGAGGACGCGGCCGCCAGAGCGTCGCGGAAGTCGAGGTCGCGGGCCTTGTAGTTGGGCGTGTCCGCGTTGGCC
>JAKLDZ010000839.1 GCA_022703255.1 Myxococcota bacterium
CGGGAGCTGTGCGACGAGCACGGCATCCTGCTCATCGCGGATGAGGTGATGGTCGGCTTCGGTCGGATCGGCGAGTGGTTCGCCGTCGACAGGTGGGGCATCGAGCCGGACATCCTGACCTTCGCGAAGGGCGTGAACTCCGGGTACGTCCCGTTGGGTGGGGTGCTCATATCCGACTCGGTGGCCGCCACGTTCGCCGAGCGCCCGTACCCCGGCGGCCTGACCTACAGCGGTCACCCGTTGGCGTGCGCGACGGCGGTCGCGAGCATCGGGGTGTTCGAGCGCGACGACATCGTCGGGCAGGCCCGGCGACTGGGAGAGGACGTCATCCGGCCGACGCTGGCCGACATCGCCGAGCGCCACCCGTCCGTCGGTGAGGTCCGCGGCCTCGGCTGCTTCTTCGCGATCGAGCTCGTGCGCGACCGCGCCACGCGCGAGCCGCTCGTCCCGTTCAACGCGTCAGGCGCGGACGCGGCGCCGATGGTCGAGGTGATGGCGGCGTGCAAGGCGCGCGGGGTCTGGCCGTTCGCCCACTTCAACCGGCTGCACGTCGCGCCGCCGCTGGTCATCTCCG
>JAKLDZ010000084.1 GCA_022703255.1 Myxococcota bacterium
CTCCCCAGGTCCGCATCGACGCCTCGCTGCGCGTGGGACCGTGGGAACTCGACTCCCGCCTCGTGCACAACGCCGCGACTCCGAAGGAGGTCGGATACACCCTCTCGTCCTCCTTCCTCGAACCTCGGCACATCGCGAGGCGCCCTTGCCGCGCCTTCGAACATGACCCCCGCCCATCGGCCTCACGCCTCCGAGGCCGAAGGCCCGTGACCCCACCCGCTTCCCGGGTCCATGTCCGCAACTCGCGCCGCGTGGGATCGCTCCCCAGGTCCGCATCGACGCCTCGCTGCGCGTGGGACCGCGGGAACTCGACTCCCGCCTCGCGCACAACCCACCTACCGCGGCTTCACCGCTCGCACGAAGGCGCTCATGATCGCGCCGTCGATGTCCGCGGGATCGAAGTTCATCTCGCCACCGCCGCAGCAGGAGTTGGCGCCCACGATCTCGTCGGCGTCCTCCTTGGTGTAGACGCGCGTGGGCTCGATGCCGATGTCGACGAAGCCCGCAGCCGCCAGCAGCTCCTGGTAGGTGCGCTCCTCGAGGGCGCCGGCGATGCATCCGGACCAGGCCTCGATGGAGCTCTTCACCGTCGAGGGCAAGGGCTTGCGCAGCACGATGTCGGACACCGCGAACCGCCCGCCAGGGCGCAGCACGCGGAACGCTTCGCGCAGCACCTGCCCCTTGTCCGGCGACAGGTTGATTACGCAGTTGGACACGACGACATCCACCGAGCCGTCGGGCAGCGGGATGCTCTCGATGGCGCCCTGCAGGAACTCGGCGTTGGCGACCCCCGCCTCCCGCTGGTTCTTGCGCGCCAGCTCGAGCATCTCCGGCGTCATGTCGAGACCGTAGGCCTTGCCCCCAGGACCCACCCGCTTCGCCGACAACAGCACGTCGATCCCACCTCCCGATCCGAGATCGAGCACGATCTCCCCAGGCCGAAGCTGCGCGAGCGCGGTCGGGTTGCCGCATCCGAAGGAGGCCGCGAGGGCATCGGAAGGGACCTCCGCGGCCTCGGCGCTGCCGTACAGATCGCGCGTGATCGGATCGGTGCCGGACATGCCGCAGCAGGCCGGGCCGCAGCAGCCCGAGCCCTGCCGCTTGACGGCCGACGTCACCGCCTTGCCATAAGAGAGCTTCACGGCGCTACGGATCCGGTCGTGGTCACTCATGCTCGATCTCCTTGGCGGGACGTGTCATCGGATGCTTCCGGGGGCGGCGCAACCGTTGCGCCTCGGTTCGTGGTTGCATATACCCGTATAGACGGGTATATGCAACGCGCTATGCGCGACCTCGCCATGATCTTCAGCGCCCTGGCCGATCCAACCCGGCTCGAGATGCTGGCGCTCCTGCTCCGCCACCGCGAGCTGTGCGTCTGCGACTTCGTCGGGGCCCTCTGCATCAGTCAGTCCAAGGCCTCGCGTCACCTGCGCTACATGTGGAACGCGCGCCTGCTCGAGGATCGGCGCGACGGGCTCTGGGTGCACTATCGCATCCATCCCGAGCTGGATTCCGAGCGACGGACGATCCTCAAGGCGGTGGAGCGCGTGATGGGAAAGCGGGATCTCGGCGAGCTCGACGGCAAGCTGCAGGCATGGCTCGAGCGCAAGGGCTGCGGACCGGGGTGCTCGGCTGCGACGCCCGCGAGGAAGCCCGCGAGGGCGCAGGCGCGCGCTCGCGCGTGAGACCCGAGGAGACGAGGAGATACGAGGATGGAAGTCAAAGTGCTCGGACCTGGATGCACGAAGTGCCTGAAGCTCTACGAGCAGGTCGATCAGGCGATCCGCCAGCTGGGCCTCGATGCCCGTCTCGTCAAGGTGGACAAGCTCGACGAGATCATGAAGCTCGGCGTGCTGGCCACGCCGGCGCTGGTGATCGACGGTCAGGTCAAGGTATCGGGGCGGCTGCCGAGCGCTTCCGAGCTCACGAGCTGGCTGACCACGGCGGCGGCGGCGGCGGCGGGATGAGACACGACGCCGGCATGATCGCGAGGCGCGGAGCTCGCGGGGCTCTGCGCGGAGCGCAGCGGAGTCGGCGACCGGATGACGAGGGCGCTGGAGAGCGATCGGCGTGAGTACATTTCTTCAGGACACCGGGCAGTACATCCACACGAATCCCTGGCTTGCGCTGGTGGCGGTGTTCGTGGGGGGAGTCCTCACCGCCTCGAATCCCTGCGTGCTGGCCATGATCCCGCTGATGATGAGCTTCGTCGCGGGACGCAAGGACGAGCGCTCCGGACCGCTTCGTGCGCTGTCGTTCTCGTTCGTGTTCGTCCTGGGGCTTGCCGTGATGTTCACGGGGATGGGCGTGTTTGCGGCCCTCGCAGGCAAGCTCTACGGCGACGTCTCCGGTGTGTGGAAGTGGGTGGTTGCGGGGGTGTGCCTGATCATGGGCCTGCACCTGATGAGCGTCCTGGACTTCAGCTTCCCGTCTCCAATCAAGGCGCCCCCCAAGGTGACCGGATTCGTCGGGGCGTTCCTGCTCGGGCTCCTCTTCGGGATCGTCTCGGCCCCCTGCGCGGCGCCCATCCTCATCGTCATCCTCACCTACCTGGCCGGCTCCAAGGCGTCGGTCGCGTATGGCGCCTTGCTGCTGCTGCTGTATGCCCTCGGTCACTCGGTGCTCATCATCGCGGCGGGCACCTCCATGGGCGCGGCCCGCAAGCTCATCGAGTCGAAACGGGTCACCCGCGCGACTCGGTACATGCGACGCGCGGCCGGCGTCGTCATCGTTCTCGTGGGAGTCTACTTCGCCTGGTCGGCGCTGTGAGCCGGTGCGTGCGAATCCGCACCGCCGCTCGGGCCGCGGGCACGCGCTGGCTGCTCCAAGCTCGTTGATTCGAAGAGAGGATTCCGATGCATCGTTCAAGCTGGATGGTCGTGCTGATGGTCGCGGGTCTCGCGGTGGCGTCGGGCTGCAACCGTAGCGCCGAGGCTTCCGGGAGCGCAGGACGACCCCAGGCCGAGCAGCCCGCAGGGCCTTCGACCGGGAAGTCGGCCATCGCGCGGCTCGCCTTCGTCGACAAGGCGGATGCCTGCGAATGCACCCGCAAGAACATCGACAAGGGCTGGAGCGCGCTGCAGACCGTGCTCGGGACCGGCAATTCGATGCCAGTCGATCGGATCCACATGGACACGCAAGCCGATCAGGCTGCGCCGCTGCTCAACCAGCGCAAGATCGTCGCCGTTCCCGCCATCTATCTGCTCGACGCCAACGGCTTCGTGATCGACGTGCTGCAGGGCGATCTCCAGGAGCCCGACCTGCGCAAGGCACTCCAATAGGGCACGGGGCGGAGCCGAGCTTCCCTGCGCTCGAACGCACGCGCTCACGCGATGCAGTCGCCTGGCCGAGCCGCGATCGTTCGACTCCCGGAGCGTGTCCCCTCGGCGCGATCGGCTCGAAGGGGCTGCATGCGACACGCGATGTCGGTAGGGATCTACTTGGGAATCGGGAACACCTTCGTGACGGTGAAGTCCACCCAGAACACTCCGCGGGAGTTGGGGATCTTCCCCAGGAGCTCTGCGGCGATGTCGCCCGGCGGATCGGAGAGCTTGCTCCACCACCCCTCGTCGGCCTCGTAGCCCACCTGGAATCCCACGGGCGCCGGCGAGAAGTGCGACCCCCACTGCTGGAACTCCGCGCTCAGCTCCGCCAGCGAGCTCAGCCCCTGGCTGTCGTCGATGAAGAACAGCCCGTCGCGCACCGTCGGCGGCATCTTCGCCGCAACCCAGTGCTTCAAGAACAACGTGCGCTGCTTGCCGTACTGGTCGAGCGTCTGCCTCCAGAGCGATGCCTCGGCGTCCGTGACCGCCTTGCCTTCCGGGTTCGCGAGCGATTGATACCACTCCACGTCGACTCCGAACCCGACCACGCTCGGATGCTGACCGTAGCGATCCATGACCAGCTCGATCAGCGAGGCGACTTCGGCGTTGGCGGGCTCGACCTGGAGCCACACGTGCGCTCCGGCTGCGTCGAGCGCATCGAGGTACGACTCGCTCAGATCGGTGTCCGCGTGGGCCACGTTCGGCAGCGCGGTGCCGCTGCCGGGGAATCCGACGTAGCAGGTGCCGTCGTCACCGGACTCCGCGACGATCCACACGCCGGCAGGAGTGGCACCTGGAACTCTGCTCGCGTACTGCTGGGCGACATGGGGCCAGTACGAGACCTCGGGAAACGGAGAGACGCCATAGCGCGAAGCGCGGAATCCGACGTGGACCGTGTCGAGAGTGGCGGGAGGCTCGGCATCGGAGGTCGATCCCTGATCGGGCTCCGCATCGGCGAGCGCTGCATCGGCGGGATTGACGGTGTCGGGGGGGGCGTCGGGCGCCGCATCGGGTGCGGTCGCCTCGGGAGAATCCAAGGCGGCATCGACCACGGCGTCGGGGGACGCATCGGGAGTCGATCCGGACGGTGCCGACGAGTCGCCGTCGCCGCAGGCGAGGAGAAGAAGGCACGAAGCTGCGAGCGGAACAGATGCGAACGCTGCGCGAGCGAACCGGAGCATGGCGACCTCCGCGTTGGATGATGGCACGCCGGCAGCATCCGGGTCCATGGCGCAGCGTCTCGGATGGAAGGGCAATCAGTCCAGGGGCAGACGGAGCTGCTGCGCGGTGGACTGGCTCTGTGCCACGGAGGCTTGGGGCGAGGTCAATGAGCGGAGCCGATCGAGCACCCGCTTGTCGCGCGTCGCGACGTAGACGTACTCGGTGTTGCGCAGGTGGCTGACCTCACCGACCTTCTCGCCCTTGGGGTTGTGGATTCCGATCTGGGCGCCGACGTATCGCTTGAAGTCCTTCTCGATGACGAAGACCTCGCCGCGGCAGGCGAGCATCTGCTCGAAGGCCTCGCGGGAGAAATAGCCTTCGTTGTTGAAGGACACGACCATGTGCGGCGACCGGATGCGCTCGAGCATGGTGCGCATCGCTGCGCCGGACTCGCGTTTGGAGTTGAAGACGCTGTCGCGCTCGCGACAGTCGATTCGCTTGCAGGCGACGCCGTAGACCTCGGGCTTGTCCCAGAGAACGAGGGACTCCCAGATGTGGTAGTTGCCGAGGTACTTGTGTTGGTTGTAGGGAGGGTCGACGTAGCAGATGTCCGCTTCGACCTGCTCCGCCGCTTCGAGGGCGTCGAGGTGCAGCGCGCTACCTTTCCCGCTCGCCGCGCGCGGGAGCAGATCGGGGACGCGCAGCTCGAGGTCGTTGAACGCCCGCGGAGCCCATTGCTTGAGATAGGCCATCTGCAGGCCGGTCGTGGAGTCCACGCGGTCCGCGGCCTCCATCAACGACACGAGCACAATCGCCTCCAGCTCGGGGTCGAGCCCCTTGGCGGCAATCGCTTCGCGAATGGCATCGATGCGCGCGCCATTCTTCGGCTGGAAGAACCGGCTCCGCTCGCAGAACGTTTCGGTGAAGTAGCCGGGCCTCCCGGGGAGGGAGTTGAGCTCGTCCACGAGCCTGCGCACGGCCTTCAGATGATCGGTGCTGTCCGCCTGCACGTAGCAGGTGGCGAGCGCGACGGCGTAGGCGTTGTGATCGTTGGCCGCGACGCGGTAGCCCGCGCGCTTGAGGGCATGACCGACCCGCGAGGTCCCGGAGAACAGGTCGAGGACCGAGCCCGACCCCTGGACCAGGGAGATCGTCTCGAGCAAAAGGGGGAGCAGCACCCTCTTGGACCCGATGTACTTGATCATCGGGCCGGCTCCGGCAGGCGACCGCAGGGGCTCACCGCGACGACCTCCTCGCGCGAGACGTGGCGGCAGGAGCCCGATCGTCTGGGGAGCCGAACATGGCGCAGCAGTACGAGGCGGTGCTCACCGAGTCAAGCGCGAGGGGTGAAGCCCGCGCCCCATTGGCCTGCATTTGCAGGGGAGCGGCGCGTCGTGGTCCCGAAACGCTCCTGTATTCCTTCTCTCTCCCACCGCGCAAACCCTGGCAGCTTTCCCTTCCGGGCGGTATCAGATTGGAACACCCAAGCGCCCCCTTGACGACACTGTCGCACATCGGGTAACTTGCATTTTCACGGGACGCGTGCATCCGCGCGCGGGTCGCGCTAGTCCCGAGCGTTCCCCCTCTTCACGGCAGCGAGGTTCCCATGCGCAAGTTCCTCCTCTCGATCCTGACGGCCGTTGCTTCTCTCTCCGTGTTCGCCTGCGGCGATGCCCAGACCGACGAGACGCTGCCCGATGACGGGTTGGACGAAGGGGAGTACGTGAAGCCGGAGGAGGGCAAGGACGACTCGAGCGTGATCGCGACGGTGCTGGACTTCGAGTTTGACGGCGAGCTGATCACCGACTCGAGCTGGGGAGCGGCCAAGCAGGTGGTGCAGGATCAGCTGCTGTACACGATCGGCCAGCTCAACTACGAGGACTCGGTCGGGCGTCTCGATCGTGTCGAGCTGACGAACGTGCAGAAGACCTCGGTCGACGGCAAGTACAAGTACACCTATCACGCGAAGATGCCGGTGGCGTGGGGCAGCAAGACGAACCTGCCCAAGGCCTACACGTTCGTGCTGCCGCGGGACGTGAGCTACGGGGGCACGGAGGCGTTCACGAAGAAGTACAACCCCGCCTGCGTGGACCCGCACGCCCACGACGTCGACTCGGGTTCGATGTGGTACTACTACCGCCCGCAGCTCTCGAAGTGCTCCCTTGCGGAGACCGACGTCGTCAAGCTCAGCGCGACGGTCACCGTGAGCGCGGTGAACACCACGGGCAAGTACCCCGAGTACCACAAGGTCTGGGAAGACAACCGGCTCAACGTGGTCGCGGTCTTCGGCAAGTACGAAGACACGGGGACCACCTCGTCGGACGCCGGCATCTCGGCCTACAACGAGTTCGTGGCGGCGATGAAGACGCGGCTGAAGGCCTACTCGCCCACGACGATTCCGGAGACGATCCCGACGGCACCCGGGGTTTCGAACATCGACATCCAGTGGGATGCGACGCTGCCGGACGGCAAGCAGGTGCAGGTCAACGCGCTGCTGGTCAACAACGTGTCGAACCCCGCCGACGGCGGCAAGTTCTACGCTCGTTACGAAGGGCTCTCCACGAAGGCCGACTTCATCGTCTACAACGGCCACGCGGGGCTCGGGCAGAACGTGCGCGCGCTGGCGCAGCACGGCGAGTGGACCTCCGGCCAGTACCTGGTGCTGTTCATGAACGGGTGCGACACGTACGCGTACGTGGACGGCTCGCTGGCGCAGGTTCGCGCTCCGCTCAACCCCGACGATCCCACCGGCACCAAGTACATGGACATCGTGACCAACGCGATGCCGGCGTACTTCCACATGGACTCCGAAGCGACGATGGCGATCTTCAACGGGCTGATGGCCTACCAGGCCCCGATGACCTACGAGCAGATGTTCAAGAACATCGACTCCGCGCAGGTCGTGCTCGTCACGGGCGACAACGACAACGTCTTCGTGCCCGGCTATCCGGACAACGGCGGCGGCGGTGGCGGCACCGCGTGGTCCGGGATGAGCGAGGCGGGCTCGGTCGCGAAGGCGGAAGAGAAGCGCTTCTCCACGCCCGCGCTCGACGCTGGCAAGTACCTGTTCAGCATGACCGGCACGGGCGACGCGGATCTGTACGTGCGCGTCGGCACCGAGCCCACCAGCAAGCTGTACGACTGCCGCCCCTACAAGACCGGCTCCAAGGAGAGCTGCTCGATCGAGCTGAACACTGCGGCTCCGGTCCACGTGATGGTCCGCGGCTACGCGACCTCCTCGACCTTCGAGCTGACCGGCGCGAAGCAGTAGTCCCTCCGCCGGCACCGTGCCCGGACAAGCGCACGGCTTGTCCGGGGCGCCCCGACACCTTCCCTCACGCACGTCCTTCGCCGAGGGCCTCCCTGGAGAGCCGAGGGAGCCGAATCCGATCATGTCGTGATGACGCCCGGCCCCGCGGGCAAGGCAATGTCTACTCTCGAATGCCGCACACCTCGGCCAGGGGACGCCCGGTTCGCAGGGCCCTCTTCAACTGCGAATACCGCCAGTACGTGTAGATGACCGGAATCAGCTCCAGCGTCAGGAACGCGCTCGACAACAGCCCTCCGACCATCGGCGCTGCAATCCGCTTCATCACGTCGGCGCCGCTGCCCGTCGCCCACAGCAAGGGAGTCAACCCGACGAGCATCGTACCCACGGTCATCAGCTTCGGTCGGACCCTGAGCACGGTGCCTTCGGTGTGGGCCGCGATGATGTCCTGCAGGGAGTGGATGGATCCCTCGCGCACGCGGCGTTCGAAGGCGTGGTCGATGTAGACGATCATCACGACGCCGGTCTGGGCAGCGAGGCCGACCAGGGCGATGACACCGACCCAGACGGCTGTAGACAGGTGGTAATCGAGCAGAAACAGGAGCCATACGCTGCCGACGAGGGCGAAGGGGATCGACAGCAGGACGATCAGGACCTCGGTGACGTTCTTGAACTGCAGGTAAAGCAGTAACGTGATGATGAGCAGCGCGAGGGGGACGAGAATGCTCATGCGCTCGCGCATCTGCTCGAGCAGCTCGTACTGCCCGGTCCACTTGAGGTACATGCCGGGCTCGAGCTTCACCTGGCCCGAAGACAGCGCTTGCTGGACGAGCTCCTTGGCGTCGCTCACGTAGCCGCCGACATCGCGCTCGGGGGCGACGTCGACGTACACGTACCCGACGAGCAGCCCGGCCTCGTTGCGGACCATGGGGGGGCCTTCGGTGATTTGGACCGATGCGATCTCACCGAGGGGGATCGGGGCGCCGTCGCTGCGCGCGCTCATGGGCATGGGCACCAGGACCTGCTTGAGCAGCTCCGGCGAGGAGCGGAAGTCCTCCATGTAGCGGACGTTGACGGTGTAGCGGCGTCGACCTTCGACGGTGACGGTGACGGGCTCGCCGCCGATGGCCTGCTCGACGACGCGGTTGACGTCTTCGACGCGCAGGCCGAAGCGGCCGAGGGCATCGCGGTCGGGGACGATGTCGAGGTAGGTTCCGCCGAGGGAGCGTTCGTACAGGACGCTGCGGGTACCGGGGACGTTGCGCAGGGCGGATTCGAGGGCAAGGCCGGTGCGCTCGATGGCTTGCAGGTCGGAGCCGAAGACCTTGATACCGACGGGGGTGCGGACGCCGGTGGTGAGCATGTCGACGCGAGCCTTGATGGGCATGGTCCAGGCGTTGGTCCACCCGGGGAAAGCGGCGGTGGTGTTGAGCTTGGAGATCAGCTCGTCCCAAGTCTGCTGCCGCTGCTCGGGCCAGAGCCTGGAGAGGGGCTCTCGGAGCGACGCCGGGGCCCAAGAGCTGTACCAGCGTGTTTGATGGACTTTCGGCCAGGTTTCGGGCGGGTGGAGCTGGATGACGGTTTCGATCATCGACAGGGGAGCGGGGTCGGTGGGGGTCTCGGCGCGGCCGACCTTGCCGAACACGCTCTTGACCTCGGGCAGTTGACGCAGGGCGCGGTCCTGCAGCTGCAGCTGCCTTGCGGCCTCGGCGGGGGAGATGTTGGGCAGAGTGGTGGGCATGTAGAGCACGTCGCCCTCGTTGAGTGGCGGCATGAACTCGCTGCCGAGCTTGAGGAAGACAGGCACTGCGGACAGGACGGCGAAGGCGCCGATCAGCAGGGTGGTGACGGGGCGTCGCAGGGCGACGAACACGAATGGTTCGTACACCGAAATGATCGCGCGGGAGACGGGGTGCTTCTTCTCGCTGCGGATTCGTCCCCTCAAAAGCAGGTCCCGCAGGGCGGGAGCGAACGTCACGCTGAGCACCGCCGCCGACAGCATCACGAACGTCTTGGTGTAAGCCAGCGGCTTGAACAGCCGGCCCGCCTGGCCGTTGAGCCCGAACACGGGGATGAAGGAGGCTGCGATGATCAGCAGGGAAAAGAAGATCGCGGGGGTCACCTCCTTGGCCGCTTCTCCCAGCAGCCTGGCTCGTTGCAGCGGCGTGAGCCCTTCCGGAGCGTGCTCGAGCTTCTTGTGGCACGCCTCGATCATCACGATCTCCGCGTCGACGGTGGCGCCGATCGCGATGGCGATTCCCCCGAGGCTCATGATCGTCGCGGGGACGCCGAGCGCGTACATGGGGATGAACGCGAGGAGCACGGCGAGGGGCAGGCTGACGATCGGCAGCATGGCGCTGCGCAGGTGGAGCAGGAACAGGAGGATCACGAGGCTGACGACGATTCCCTCCTCGACCAGGGCGTTGCGCAGGGTTTCGATCGCGCGCTGGATGAGCGAGGTGCGGTCGTAGGTGGTGATCACCTCGACGCCTGCGGGCATGCCGGGTTGGAGCTCCGCGAGCCTGTCCTTGACGCGTCGAACGACCTCGTAGGCGTTCTCGCCGTAGCGCACCATCACGATCGCCCCGACCGTCTCCCCTTCGCCGTCGAGCTCTGCCGCTCCCCTGCGAATCTCCGGTCCGAAGCGCACCGTGGCGACGTCGCGCACGCGCACCGGCGTGCCGTTCGCCTCGGTGCGGACCACGGCGTCGGAGAGCTGCGCGATGTTCTCGAGGTATCCGCGTCCGCGGACGAAGTACTCCCGTCCGCTCATCTCCAGCAGGCGTCCCCCGACCTCGCCGTTGGACTGACGGACCGCGTCGGCGATCTGGTCGATGGTCACGCCGAAGCCGCGCAGCTTGTCGGGATCGACGGTGACCTGGTATTGGCGTTCGAATCCGCCGACGGAGGCGACCTGTGCGACGCCGGGCACGCTCTCGAGGGCGTAGCGGAGGGTGAAGTCCTGCAGGCTTCGCAGCTCGGCCAGGTCGTGCTTTCCGGAGCGATCCACCAGAGCGTACTCGAATGCCCAACCGATGCCCGTGGCATCTGGCCCGATCATCGGCATCACCCCTTGCGGAAGGCGTCCCTGGATCGAGTTCATGTACTCGACCACGCGGGAGCGCGCCCAGTAGACGTCGGTGTCCTCCTCGAAAAGCACGTAGATGAACGACATGCCGAACATGGAGAAGCCGCGGACCGCGGTGACCTTCGGCGCGGCGAGCAGGGAGCTCGCGATCGGGTAGGTCACCTGGTCTTCGACGAGCGTCGGGGACCTTCCCTTCCACTCGGTGAACACGATCACCTGCGGATCGGACAGGTCGGGGATCGCGTCGAGGGGCACGCGTCGCATGGCCGACAGGGCGACCGCGGCCAGCGCGACGTAGGCGAGGAGCACCAGCCAACGGTGCTTCGCGCATAGATCGATCAGCCTGCCAATCATGGTGGACCCGTTTGGATCATGGGTGGGCGGAGGTCATCGCGAGGGATGCTTGGAGACGGCTCTCGGAGTCGATCAGGAAGGTTGCGCCGGAGACGACGCGGTCGCCCTTGTCGAGGCCGGCGAGGACCTCGACGCGGTCACCGGACTCGGCGCCGACTTGCAGGGCACGAGGCGAGAACACCCCGGCATCCTTCTCGACGAAGGCGTAGACCTGCCTGCCGGTGTGGACGACGGCGTCGCGGGGGATGGTCAGCGCGGTGCGCGCCGGCGACTGGAACTCGACGTAGCCGAACTCGCCGGGGAGGAGCTGCAGGGAGGCGTTCTGCACCTGCATGCGCACGCGCGTGGTGCGCGCCTGCAGGTCCACTTGCGGGTAGATCAGATCGACGGCGGCCTCGGCGGTCGCCTCGCCGCGCGAAGCGGAACGGAAGCTGCCTCGTGTTCCCACCTCGATCTTGCCGAGGCTCTGCTGGAAGACGTCGGCGACCACGTACACCTTCGACAGGTCCACGATCTCGTAGAGCACCATCTCCGGGGTGACATAGGAGCCGAGCACGACGTTCTTGCGGGTGACGAAGCCGGAGATGGGCGCGCTGACCGAGACGTTGCGCAGCGGCTTGCCGCTGGACAGGGCCTTGTCGGCGACTCCGGGGCCCACACCGAGCAGCTCGAGCTTCTGGCGCGCCGCCTCGCCTCGCTTTGCGGGATCGGCGCCTGGAACGAGGCCGCCCCAGTCGCGGGTTGCCAACAGCTCGCTCTGGGCCTGGTAGATCTCGGGGCTGTACACGGAAACGAGGGGTTGTCCCCGCTTGACCTTCACGCCGGTCTCCCGCACCGAGATGCCCTCCACGAACCCCGGCGTGCGCACGTGCACCTGGGCGACGTTCTGCTCCGGCGCCTGCACGACGGCGGTTGCGCGGACGGAGGTGACAGTGGGCTGCTCGACAGCGGCAGTTGTTCGTATGCCGATCGATTGGATTCGATCGAGGGTGAGCTGCACCGCGCTGGTACCGTCGGGGGTGGAGCCAGGTGTCTCGCGACCATCGCTGCGAGGCTCGCGTCGGATCTCGAGATCCATCTTGCAGATCGGGCAGGAGCCGGGCTTGTCGGAGACGATCTCCGGGTGCATGGGGCAGGTGTAGACAACCGACGAGGCGGGGGCGGATCCGGCGGGCGCAGGCTGTCGTCCCGACTGCGAAGGAGCGACGTTCTGCTGGGCATCCTGGCTGCCGCAGTGGTGCTCGGTCGCGCCGGCGTGATCGTGGTGATGAGGAAGCTGCGCGGCGGGAGAAGAGCCAGGCTTCAGTCGATCGGCGGAGACGAGCTCGAGGCTCATGTGACAGATCGGGCAATCGCCCGGATGGTCCGACACGATCTGCGGGTGCATGGGGCACTGGTACTTCGCGGCGCTCGTGGAGCTGGTGTCGGATCGTGCGAAGCTCCACCACGAGCCGACGGCGACGAGCACGGCGAGGGCGAGGATGACCCATCTCACGATGGCCATCGCACGGACTCCCTTGGGTGGCGTCTCGGGTCCGTGCCGGGGCTGGGATTCGGACGCAAGAGCCTGGGCTTCGGAGTCGGGCAACTTGGAGGGGTTGGAGTCGGACATGGGCCGAAATCTCCTCGGGGAGCTCAGGGTTGAGAGGGAATGGGTGCACGGCGCACGGGTGCGCCGACGGCCTGATCGAGGTTGACGAGCGCGTGGTCGATGGCGGCACGCGCCTCGACGAGGTCGAGCTCGAGCTCGACGAGTGCCTTGCGCGCCG
Organism: Myxococcota bacterium; assembly: GCA_022703255.1. Lineage (GTDB taxonomy): Bacteria > Myxococcota_A > Polyangia > Polyangiales > Polyangiaceae > JACRCQ01. The sequence goes on from JAKLDZ010000084.1 coordinate 12,964, forward strand.
CGAGCAGGGAGAGGATGTTGGTGCGGCTGCTCTCGTAGCCGGCGGCGGCGGCTTCCCACGAGCGCTTTCCGGCGGGCAGGGCGCGGTCGCGCAGCACCTGATAGCGGCGCACGGCAGCGCGCACGGAGGCGGCATCGGCAGCGACTTCCGCTCGAATCCTTGCCACGATCTCGCGTAGCTCCTCGCGTGTGGCATCGGCGCCTGCGCGGCTTGCGCGCGCTTCGGCTTTGGACCGGCCCCAGAGCCACGGCAGCGACGCTCCCACGGACACGCCGTAGGCGTTGTGGGGCATCTGGTTGGTCGGAGCGAACCACGTGGCGCCGATGGAGAGCATCGGCCAGGATGCTTCGGCATCCGAAACACGCGCTTCGGCCTCGCGTACGGCGGTGCGCGCACGAATCGATCGCACCTCCGGCCGGTGGGTCTCGGCACGGACCATCAGGTCGGCGTCGCTCTCCACCGTCGTCACCGCATCGCCTGCGGCGGGCAAGCCCAGGGGAGCCTCGGACGCACGCAGCAGCAACCCGTTGAGCCGCGCGCGCGCCACCGCGATGAGGGCGCTCTGCTGCTCGACGTCGACCTCGATGCGGGCGACCTCGACCTCGGCCTGCGCGACGTCGTCGAGCGCGCCGCCGGACGCGTACCTGGCGCGGGCGGCAGCGAGCACGCGCTCGGCGACACTTCGGTGCGCGAGGTGAGCCCGCTGTTTCTCGGCGGCTTCGGTGTAGTCCGAGAGTGCGTGAGAGACCTCGCCGGCGATCTCGCGCACGCGCTCGGCGACCATGGTCTCCTCGACATTCGCGGCTCTCTCCTTCGCCTCGGCTCGCGCGGACAACGAGCCCGGAGCGGGAATCGGCTGTCGGAGGCCGAGCATGATCATCTGGGCATCGCCGACGGCGTAGGGGCGGGAGGCCGGGATTTGCCAGACCTGGAGCTCGGCTTCGGGGGCCGGGAGCCGACTCTCCGCTGCGCCCATGCTCCGCATCGCTGCAGCGCGAGCCCGAGCGGCGCTCAACGCGGGGCTGCGCTGAACGGCGAGACGCACGAGCAGCTCGCGATCGACGCTGGTTGCGAGCCTGGCCTCGTCGCCCGGGTTGGAGGGCTCGGCGGACGCAGCACTGGGCGCGAGCGCGCCGAGGGCGGCGGACAGAGCGAGCGAGATCAGGAGGCGGGAGGTGATCATCGTGGCACGCGATGGGTGGAGCGATTGCGAATCAGCAACGCTCGTGCCACGTGCGTTTCGGAGGGAATGTGGCTGCGAAGGAGGGAGTCGTCGGCGCCGCAGCAGACTATTGTCCTGGGCGGTTGCAGACTATTCGACAGTGCGGGGCCTGGCGTCGCGCCGGACCTGCTCGCGCGCGAGCGTGGGCGACGATGGTCTCGATCACGACGGTGCCGGAGGGCCAGCGCGGGACGTGCATGGGCGGGGATGCGGATCGGCACGCGGTGCTCTAGTCTCTTTGCGATGCAGCAGAAGGCACTTCACTCCCGGGTGCTGGTGGTCGACGACGACAGCTCGTTTCGGGAGGTGCTCGCGTTCCACCTTCAGGAGGAGGGGTATCGTGTCGATCTCGCCTCGGACGGGGAGGACGCGCTGCGGCTGTTCGACCCGACGCAGCACGCGGTCGTGGTGACCGACATGAAGATGCCGCGCATGGGGGGCATGGACCTGCTGCGCGCCATCAAGCGTCGAGCGCCCGAGACCCTGGTGATCGTGATCACCGCGTTCGGCGAGCTCGCGGCCGCGGTCGAGGCGATGAAGGCGGGTGCGTTCGACTTCCTGCCCAAGCCCTGTGATCGGGATCACTTCAAGCTGACGGTGCGCAAGGCGGTGGAGCACGCGGGGCTGCGTGCGGAAGTGCGGGAGCTGCACCGCCGACTGGACAGCGCGGGCAAGGAGCTGGTCTTCCGGTCCGAGGCCATGCGCAAGGTGGTGGCGATGGCGGACCGCGTGGCACGGTCCGAAGGCACGGTTCTCATTCAAGGGGAGAGCGGGACGGGCAAGGAGCTGATTGCGCTGCGCATCCACCGTGCGAGCGAGCGGCGCGAGGGTCCCTTCGTCGCGATCAACCTGGCGGCTGTTCCGCGGGATCTGATCGAGAGCGAGCTGTTCGGTCACACGCGCGGAGCGTTCACCGGTGCGGTGCGCGATCGCAAGGGGCGGTTCGAGCAGGCGAGCGGGGGGACGATCTTTTTGGACGAGATCGGGGACGTTCCCTTGAGTCTGCAGCCCGCGTTGCTGCGCGTGCTGCAGGAGCGCGTGGTGCAGCCGGTGGGGAGGGACGCTGCGGTGGACGTGGACGTGCGGGTCGTGGCGGCCACGCATCGGGAGCTGCAGAAGCTGGTTGGCGAGGGGACATTCCGCGAGGACCTGTACTTCCGGCTCGCGGTGCTTCCGGTCCACGTGCCGCCGTTGCGCGAGCGGGTCCAGGACATCGAGCCGTTGGTGGAGCACTTCCTGCGCCGGCACGGAGGCGATCGTGCGCTGACGGTGACCGAGGGGTTGATGCGGCGCCTGGAGTCGCACGAGTGGCGGGGCAACGTGCGGGAGCTGGAGAACTACTGTCAGAGGATCGCGGTGCTCGCGGAGGACGAGGTGCTGGGGGAGGAGCTTGCGCCGGAGGCGCCGGAGAGCGCGCTGCGTGTGACCGCGGGGTCGGGAATCCAGCTCCCGTCGGAGGGGATCTCGCTGGTGGATCTCGAGCGTGAGGTGATCGTGCGTGCGCTGGAGATGAACCACTACAACCAGAGTCAGACCGCGAAGTTCCTGCGTATTCCGCGGCACATCCTGCTGTATCGGCTCGACAAGTACCAGATTCCGATCAAGGAGCGGGCGTGATCGCGGGGGGGCCGGAGACGCGCAACTTCCGTGCGCTGGCGAGCGTCAGGGGGCTGCTGCTGGTGTTCCTGCCCATCGCGGCGGTGACCGTCGCGCACTACGGAACGGGGCCGGAGCTCGCGTGGGTGCACGACGTCCTGAGGCGGCTCTACTACATTCCCATCGTGCTCGGCGCCTTCGCGTTCGGTCTTCGCGGAGCGCTCGCGGCCTCGATCCTCACGTCGATCGTCTACCTTCCGCACGCGTTCCTGCAGTCGCACCACCACCATCACGATCCGGGCGCAGGAGTGGAGAAGCTCCTGGAGCTGCTGCTGTACAACGTGATCGCGATCATCACCGGTGTGCTGGCGGATCGCGAGGTTCGCGAGCGCGTGGCGCAGCAACGCATCGCCCGTCGGCTCGAGGACAACCTCGAGGAGCTGAGGCTCATGGAGGAGCAGCTCGTGCGCGCGGGGCGGCTGCGGGCGCTCGGCGAGCTCACGGCCGGGCTGGCCCACGAGATCAAGAACCCGCTCGCTTCGCTCAAGGGCGCCGCGGAGATCCTGTCCGACGAGATCAAGCCCGACTCCCCTCGCCGCCGAATGCTCGACATCCTGCGCAAGGAGCTCGATCGCATGGAGGCCCTGCTCGAACGGTTCCTGTCGTTCGCGCGACCCAGGGCCACCGAGGTCGAAGACGTCGCCATCGACGACGTAATCGGACCGGTGGTGGCGCTGGTGGAGACACAGGCCCGCAAGCAGAACGTGGTCCTGAAGTGGACCAGTGGCGGGGAGCAAGCGGTCGTGCGGGGCGACAAGGATCAGCTGACAACGGTAGTTGTCAATCTGGTGCTCAACGCAGTGCAAGCGATGCCGCGGGGTGGGACAGTGC
>JAKLDZ010000840.1 GCA_022703255.1 Myxococcota bacterium
TATCCGCGTTGTATAAAAACCCGGGCCGTCCTTTACGACAATGCAGGTCTTGCCCTGTCGTATTCCGAACTCCAGCGCCGAGGCGGTCACCCACTCCGAGGTGTCGCTCGTCGTTATGATCTCCAGCAGGGGCATGCGTTGCACCGGGCTGAAGTAATGCATGCCGATCACGTTTTCCGGCCGAAGGCTCTCTGCCGCTATCTCGCGGATTGGAAGCGCCGATGTGTTGGAGGCGAAAATTGTCTTCTCCCCGGTCGCCCGCTCGACGTCAGACAGGATGCGCCGCTTGAGCGCCAGGTCCTCGAAGACCGCCTCCACGACAAGGTCGGTTCCCGCGAACATGGAATAATCGTCGCAGGGCACCATCTTCCCGTACAGGGTGTCCCTGTCGAAGGCCGTCAGCCCCCCCGAGCGCGCGCGCTTCTCAAGCCCCTTCCACACCTCCCGCATGCCGCACGCCGCGGCGTCGAGCGAGGTGTCCTTCAGCAGCACCGTATCGCACCGCTCCACCGATACCGCGGCGATACCGCTGCCCATAAGTCCAGCGCCCAGCACCGCGAGTTTTTTGACCG
>JAKLDZ010000841.1 GCA_022703255.1 Myxococcota bacterium
TTTGTGCCGGTCTGCGGGTTTCCCCCTTGTTTTTATGGCAGGTCGCGGTATAACGTGCGGAACTCTCGACAGGTCGATTCGAGAAAGGGGTATGACCGCCGATGGAATTGATAGCCAGAATCAAGCAGGCTGAGGCCGAAGCGCACCAGATCGTCGAGAGGGCCAAGGCCGACGCCGTCGCCCTGGCCGACAAGGGCCGGCAGGAGCGTCGCCAGCGACAGGAGCAGGCCGAACAGAACCGCCGGCGGGCGATCGACGCCGCGGTGGAAAAGGCGCGGGCAGAGGCCCAGGGCGAGATCAAGACCTTGATGGCTCAGGCCGAGCAGCAGCGAAAGCAACTGCGCGACCAGGTGCAGAAGAAGATCCCGTCCGCCGTCGCCAAGGTGGTCGAGTACATGAAGAAAGGCTGATCCATGGCGATTACGCCAATGGCCAAAGTGATGATCGTGTGCCACCGCACGCAGGTCTCGGACCTGCTGGCGGCGCTCCAGGCGGAGGGGATCTGTCAGATCCTCAACGCCGACGAGGCGACGATCAGCAAGGACACGCCGGGGTTGGCCGCCCTGAAAGA
>JAKLDZ010000842.1 GCA_022703255.1 Myxococcota bacterium
TCACGTCGGCGCGGCTCGGGCGCGCGTTCTCCATCATCGACTCCAGCATCTGGGTGGCGGTGATGACGGGTTTGCCCGCGAGCGTGCATTTCTCGATCATTACCTTCTGCATCTCGGGCAGCGTCACCGGGTCCATCTCGACGCCGAGGTCGCCCCGGGCCACCATGACCGCGTCGGTTTCGCTGAGAATCTCGTCGAAATTGTTGATCCCTTCGGGATTTTCGATTTTGGAGATGATTCCGATACCGGTACCCGCCAGGCGCTGCCTGAGCTCGCGGACGTCGTCGGCGTTTCGCGTGAACGAATCGGCCAGAAAGTCGACCCCGTGCCGTATGGCGAACTCGAGATCGGGAAGATCCTGGGGCATGGTGTACGGATAGCCGACCACGGTATCCGGGTGATTGAGTCCCTTGCGCGAACGAAGCACGTCTCCGAAGAGCACGACGCACTCTATATGGCCATTCCCCGCGCGCTCGACGCTCAGGCCCACGTAGCCGTCGTCGATATACAGCCGGTCGCCGGGCCTGACGAATTCGTCGAGTTGCGGGTAGGTGACGGGTATGCCCGCG
>JAKLDZ010000843.1 GCA_022703255.1 Myxococcota bacterium
TAGAAAACACCATCGGCGGCAAGGTGCTGCCGATGGCCTACCTGGCCGAAGCCACGGCGCTGGCGCGCAGCCGCGGCCTGGCCACTCATCTGGACGGCGCGCGGCTGTTCAACGCCGCGGTGGCCCAATCGTCGACACACGGTGGCGATGCGCGCGTCAACGCCCGTGCGATCGCCGATCACTTCGACAGCGTGTCGGTGTGCTTCAGCAAGGGGCTCGGCGCTCCGGTGGGTTCTGCGCTGGTGGGCACGAAGGCGTTCATCGCGCGCGCCCACCGCTGGCGCAAGATGCTCGGCGGCGGCATGCGGCAGGCCGGCGGCTTGGCGGCGGCGGCCTCGTTCGCGCTTCAGTACCACATCGACCGCCTGGCCGACGACCATGCGCTCGCCTCGCGGCTGGCCGAGGGCATCAGCGGCATCGACGGCCTGGACGTGGTGCGCCCGCAGAGCAACATCGTCTTCGCCACCGCGCGCGACGGGCGCGGGCCGGCGTTGCTGGAGCATCTGCGCGCTCAGGGCGTGCTGGCCACCGGGCTGATCGGGCTGCGATTCGTCACCCACCTGGACGTG
>JAKLDZ010000844.1 GCA_022703255.1 Myxococcota bacterium
GCGACGCTGCACTGCGAGCGGAGCCGGTTGCAGGTCCTGGTGCTGTGTCCCACGCGGGAACTCGCCGACCAGGTGAGCAAGGAAATCCGCGCGCTCGCGCGCTTCATCCCGAACGTCAAGGTGCTCACGCTGTGCGGCGGCGTGCCGCTGCGCCCGCAACTGGCCTCGCTCGCGCACGAGCCGCATATCGCGGTCGGCACTCCCGGGCGCATCGGGGAGCTGATCGAGCGCGAGGCGCTCAGGCTCGACAGCGTGCGCTGCGTCGTGCTCGACGAGGCGGATCGCATGCTCGACATGGGCTTCCTCGACGCCGTGCGCGGCATCCTCGCCGGGACCCCCGCGGCACGCAACACCTGGCTGTTCTCGGCGACCTGGCCGGCGGAGATCCGGGCCCTCAGCGCGCAGTTCCAGGATGCGCCGGTCACGGTCGCGATCGAGGACGCGCACGAGCAGGCTGCGATCGAGCAGCGCTTCTACCAGGTGGAGCCCCCGGACAAGCCCGATGCCGTGATTGCCCTGCTGCTCGAGCACCAGCCGGCGAGCTGCCTGGTGTTCTGCAATACCAAG
>JAKLDZ010000845.1 GCA_022703255.1 Myxococcota bacterium
CGTCCGTCTCGTCCGACATGGCGGAACCGCAAGCCGCCTTGCCGCCGCTACAGGACGATTCGGAAGTCCGTGTAGTGGGGACTGAAGACCGCCGGCTCGATTTGCGTGTCGCGGATGTGGCCGGCGAACTCCGCCTGGACGTCGGCGATGAAGTTGTCGATCTCCATAGCGTCGCCTTGGACGAGCATCTCGACGGAGCCGTCGGGCTGGTTGCGAACGAAGCCGGCGACCGCGTACTGGCGGGCGACGCTGTGGGTCGTGTAGCGGAACCCCACCCCCTGGACCCGCCCGCGAAAGATGACGTGTCTTGCCGTCTGTTCCATGCCTGTGATCCTGGCTATTCGCGACCGGCCGGTATTCGCATTGACGATTCGCCGGCGACTTCTTACTATCTGACTCCCACGGCGTGCCTCGGGGTCGCCGCGGGGGACCATGCATCTTGTGAATTGTAGATTGTCAATGACCGGTCGTAAATCGGAAACTATCGTCGTTCTGATCGTCTCGTTGGGCGCGGTCGTCGTCTCGCTGCCTGCCCTGATGACCGGCTTTCTCAACGACGATTTCAT
>JAKLDZ010000846.1 GCA_022703255.1 Myxococcota bacterium
GGCATCGACACCGGCGCGCCCGAGCGCACCGACAGCAGCAGCGGATGGCGTGCATCACCCAGGCGCAGCCCGCTCAGGCGCTCCAGCTCGGCGAGTGCCGGCCGCCACGCGGCCTCGTCGAGCGCGCCCGGCTCGGCACACCAGCCGGTGCCGATCACGAAGGCCGGCGGCACCGGCAGCCCGAGCGCGGCCATGCGCGCGAGGTTCCAGGCCTTGGAGCCGAGCGCCGCGGCGCCGCAGGCGAGGACCAGCAGCGGCATGGTCATCGCCATCGGCGACTCGTGGACGTGGTGGCGCGTCGCGGAGTCGGCGCGGCACTCGCCGCTGAAGGTCAGGTAGTAGAGGCGGAACATGTAGAAGGCCGTGCCGGCCGCGGCGGCGAGGCAGAGCCCGTAGATGAGCCCCGGGAACCAGACCGGCCAGGCCGGGTTCGCCGTCGAGAGCGCGCGCCAGAGGATCTCGTCCTTGGAGAAGAACCCGGCGAAGGGGATGATCCCCGCGATCGCCACGCAGGAGACCCAGAAGGTCGCGTGGGTGAGCGGGAGCTTCTTCGCCAGGCCG
>JAKLDZ010000847.1 GCA_022703255.1 Myxococcota bacterium
GACGGCCGTGATTTCGCCCATTTCGCGTCGACGGGCCAGGTGCGCCTCTGCGCGCTGGCGCTCCGGGTGGCCGAGGCGCGGTTCCTCGCCGAGCGCACGGGCCGCAGGCCGGTGCTGCTGCTCGACGACGTGCTGCTCGAGCTGGACCCCGGGCGCAAGCGCGCGTTCGTGGAACGCTTTCCCGACTACGAGCAGGCGTTCTTCACGTTCCTGCCGGGCGAGAATCACCTCTCCGCCCGGTCGGACGACACGCTGCTCTTGACGGTCGAGCACGGGGAGTTCGGGCCGTGAGGAAGGCCGGCGACATCCTGCGGGACTTCCTCAAGGAGCGGGGATGGCCGACGGAGGACCCCTACGCGCCGCTCTTTCGGGGGTGGGAGGGCATCGCGGGACCCGAGCTCGGCTCGAGATCCCGGGTCGTCGAGGTCGAGGACGGACAGATGCACCGTCACCGTCTCGTCGAGTTCGGCACTGTGGCTCGCGACCGTCAGCACGTCGATGTCGTCGCCGCGCGGGCCGGGTCGACTGCCGACGTCGTAGGGAACGCGCGCATCGAGCAGG
>JAKLDZ010000848.1 GCA_022703255.1 Myxococcota bacterium
GCGGTGATTGGCTTCTGGGAATTGCTCGCACCACGCCGCGTCCTGACCGTATCCAAGACCCTGCGCTGGACCAGCAACCTCGGCCTCGTTGTGCTCGACACCGTGCTGTTGCGGCTGATATTTCCACTGGCTGGGGTTGGCCTGGCCGCCTTCTGCGCGGAAAACGGCTGGGGCATTCTCAATCATTTCCCGGTGCCGTTCTGGGTGGCGGTTCCGCTGGCGGTGATCGCCATGGACTTCGTCATCTGGCTGCAACACGTCATGGTTCATGCCGTGCCGCTTCTATGGCGGCTGCACCGCGTACACCATGCCGATCTGGACTACGACGTGACCACCGGAGCGCGCTTCCATCCGCTCGAAATCGTGCTGTCCATGTTGATCAAGTTCGCCACCATCGTCGTGCTGGGCCCGCCGGTCATCGCCGTGGTGATCTTCGAGGTGCTGCTCAATGCCACAGCCATGTTCAATCACGGCAACATCGACCTGCCCGCAACGCTCGACCGTATATTGCGCTGGGTCGTGGTGACGCCGGACATGCATCGGGTCCATCACTCGATCG
>JAKLDZ010000849.1 GCA_022703255.1 Myxococcota bacterium
GCCTGCGGCACCTCCTACAACGCCGCCAAATGCGCCTCCGTCTTCTTCAACCGCATCGCCGGCGTCGCGGTGACGGCCTGCCTGCCAGGCGATTTCCGCGCGCAGTGCCTGGACTCGGTGCGCGACGGAGACGTGCTCATAGGCATCAGCCAGAGCGGCGAGACCAAGGACCTCATAGACGTGTTCAACCAGGTGAAGGCCTCCGGCCGCAAGGTCTCCTTCATCAACATCATCAACAACGTCAACTCCACGCTGGCGCTGGAGAAGTCGGACGTCTTCATCCCGCTGCACTGCGGCCCGGAAATAGCGGTGCCTGCGACCAAGAGCTTCATCAACCAGCTCCTGGTGCTGTACGCGCTGGCGGTGCAGCTGGGCGAAAGGCTGGCGAAAACGCCGGCCGCAAAAAAGGCCGCGGCCAAATACCGCGCCGACATGCAGCGCATACCCGGCCTCATAGCCGCCGCGCTTAAGACCGCGCTGCCGCAGGTGCGCCGCGCCGCGCGGCTGCTTTACCCGGAGCCGAGCGTCCACATACTGGCCACCGGCATGCAGGGCATAG
>JAKLDZ010000085.1 GCA_022703255.1 Myxococcota bacterium
GAACTGGGCCATGTGTAGGCGGGGACGATCACTTCGTCGCCGCAGCCCACGCCACAGGCGACCAGCGCCATGTGCAGGGCGGCCGTCCCGGAGTTGCAGAACACCCCGTGCTTGAGGCCCGCCCACTCGGCGAACTCCCGATCCGGTCCGGGGTGCTTGACCATGTAGCGGATCTCGTCGGCTTCCGGCTGATCCCAGCCGTACTTGTGATAGCCGGTGTTGATGATCAGGATGTCGCCGTCGTGGATCTCGGCGCGATCCTCGAGCATCTTCGAGGTGTAGATGTCGTAGTCGCCGACGGCGTCCGAGATGTCCACGACCACGCCCGGGCCCACGAGGTAGTCGAGGGGCAGGCTCGCGATGTCCTTGCCCGGTGTGTAGAAGTGGATCTCGCCGTCGAGATGCGTACCCACGTGGTTGGAATGCGTGACGAGCTGGCCATTGGCGCCGTTGGGGGCCAGGCGCTTGAAGTACTTGACCTGGAGCGGCTCGTAGGTGGGCCACGCCGGGGTTCCGATGCCAATGGGAATGGTCAGGTCGATGAGCTTCATTTGCCGTGTTTCTCCTGTGGCGAACCCTTCGAAGGGAAGTGAGAATCGGTCCGCTCATGGGGCATGTCAAGCCGCGTGCAAGGGGCCGCGTGCCGTGGCACGCTCGCTCACCCCGACCGGCCCCCGGGCGCGCTTCGCCCGCCCCCTGCCAGGCCCGTCCAGGGAGAAAGCCCGCCCACCATGGCACTCGTTCAACACGCATCGGATATCGTCAGGCTCGTCACCGAAGGCGCGCTCTCCGCGGAACAACCCGCTCGCGACGCCATCGAGCGAGCGCACTCGCTCCAACGCCTGCGCTCGATTCGCTCCCTCGACCCGGAGCGCGCGTCGCAGGCCGCCGGTCGCGTGACCCAGCGCCTGCGCGGCGGAGCCGCCCTGCCGCTCGCCGGCGTGCCCGTGCTGGTCAAGGAGAACATCGCCCAGGCCGGCATCCCCGCACTCGCGGGCCGCGCCGACCGCGGTCAGCCGCCAGCCGCGACCGATGCCACGGTGGTCCGCAGGCTCGAGGAGGCAGGCGCGGTCATCGTCGGTCGCGCCACGATGGACGAGCTCGCCTACGGGATCAGCGGCGGCAACGCCCACACCGGGCAGGTTCTCCACCCGGAGAACCCGGAGCTGCATCCGGGCGGCTCCAGCGCCGGCTCCGGCTCCTCGGTCGCCGCCGGGATCGTCCCCGTGGCGCTCGGCACGGACACCGCTGGCTCGGTGCGGATCCCTGCTGCCCTGTGCGGGCTGGTCGGGATTCGGCCCGGTGCGGGGAGTTGTCCGCTCGACGGCGTGGCGCCGCTGTCGCCGACCCTCGACTCCGTGGGCCCGTTGGCTCGCACGGTGCGTGACGCCGCCCTCGTGCTGTCGGTGCTCCTGGCGGATCGTTCGCTCTACGAAGCAACCTCGGCAACTTCACGGCTCGACGGCAGCGCGCTCGCGCTCGACGGCGTATTTCCGCTGGCGCTCGAGCCCGGCGTAGCGGAGCGCTTTGCGCGTGCGCAGCAGGTCTTGCGCGCGCACGGCGTGGCGACGGAGCGCGGCGAGCTGGCGTCGCTGGAGCAGTCCACCCGCGTGTCCGGTCCGATCATCGGCGCCGAGGCCGCGTATGCGTGGGCCCGGGAGCTCGAGCGGGATCCCGATCAGTTCAGCCCCGAGGTCGCCGGGCTGCTGCGCAAGGGAGCCACGATCCTCGCCACGCGCTACCTGCGCGCCATGCAGGATCGCGCTGCGCTGCGCGCCGACGTCGATCGTCTGTTCGAGAAGCATCGGTGGCTCGTGCTGCCCACCACGACCGGGCCGGCGACGCGTTGGGCCGAGCCTCTTCCGCAGCTGCGCTTCCTCGCGCTGACCACGGCCTTCAGCCTCAGCGGCCACCCGTGCGCGTCGCTGCCGATGGGACGCGTGGACGGCCTGCCGGTGGGCCTCCAGGTCGTCGCGCGCCACGGAGACGAGGCCGGGCTGATCCAGCTCATGACCGCGATCGAAGCAGAGCTCGTAGACGGGTAACGTCACGACCCGCGTGGGCGCGGCAACGCCGCGCCCCGGGGTTCTTCGTGGATCAGGGGTTCTTGCCGGCGGCCTGGGGGATCGGCACCGACAGGCGCCCGCCGCTGTTGGCGGCCATGAGCGCGAGCCCCTTCTGGAAGAACGACTTGAGGAACGGGATCTCGCTGGGCGGGGAGGTGATCAGCCCGGCGCGCTTCGAGGCTTCTGCCGTCGCAAGCACGTCGATCGCCCTGTCCCGACCGAGCCGCGCGAGCACCGAGATCGCGCAGTCCTTCATCCGCTCTGCGATGACGCCGCGGACCTCGGGGGTGAAGAAGCGATCGGTGGCCGCGGTGATCTCCTGGTCGAACATCTCGTTGACGTTCTCGGGAGCATGCTGGTCAGGAGCGGGGCCGAGACGCTCGCCGACCTTGGCGAGCAGCTCCTGCATCATGCGCGGCTCGGGGAGCCAGCCGCGGAACTCGGGCTCGTTGTGGAGCGTGCCCGAGGTCTTCGCTCGCGACAGATCGTCGTCGGAGATCTGGATCCCGGCCAGCGGGCTGATGGGCTCCTGCTCGGGCACCGGCTCGAGCAACGGCGCGGCGCTCGTCATGCCCAGGGGGATGACCAGGCCGGACTTCGCGTTGCGCTCGCGCGCCTGCGCGATGCGCCACCTCGCCCACTCGACCGGCACCGGCGTGGGCAGGATGCCACGGCGACTGCGCGTCGTCTGGAAGGCGTTGCGAATCGAGCTGCCGGTGGCTTCGCCCGGGGAGACATCGATGACCCCCGCGACCTCGTGGACCTGGACGTCGACGACGTTCCAGCGCTCGCCGGAGGAGTGGGAGCCGATGGTGATGACCGCGACGCCGGCCGGGTCGGGCACGAGGAACCAGGCCTCGTGGACGATCTGCGGGGCGGGGGCGGCGACAGGGGCGGGCTTGGGCTCGGGGAGCTTGACCCCGCGGCTCTTGAGCACCGCGAGGGCCCGCTTGGCCTGCTTGCGCAGCTTCGATTCGGAGGCCACAACGGCCTGCAGCGCCGCGACATTCTGCTTCGCGACCCACGCGTCGATGAGGCCCTGTGCCTTGTCACCCGCCTGCTCGAGGGCTGCAATCGCGCCCTGCTCGTTGGCGTCGATGACCGAAGCGTCAAACTTCGGGGCCTTGGATTCCTTGTTCTTCTTGGGCATGCTTCACGCTCCGAGGTGTGCGATGGCTTCTACCTCGACGCGGGCGCCTTTGGGAAGAGCGCTGACTTGGACCGTGGACCGGGCCGGCGGCGTCGTCGCAAAGTACTTCCCGTAGACCTCGTTCACCTTCGCGAAGTCCGCCATGTCCACCAGGAAGATCGTCGTCTTGACCACCTGATCCATCGTCGCCCCCGCAGCCTCGAGCACCGCCTTCATGTTGCGCAACGACTGGTTCGTCTGGGCCGCGATGTCCCCGGGCACCAGCTCCCCGGTCGCCGGATCCAACGGGACCTGCCCGCTGCAGAACACCAGCTCACCCACCCGAATCGCCGGAGAGTAGGGGCCAATCGCAGCCGGCGCCGCCGGCGAATGCACGCTCTGCTTGCTCATGATTCCGATCTCCTCTTCATGGGTCCAGCTTCCGACGCCCGTCGATCGCCCTTCCCAACGTGATCTGGTCCGCGAACTCCAGCTCGCCGCCGTGCGGGACTCCCGACGCCAACCGCGTGAGCCGGACGCCCAGATCCGACAGCTCGCGGGCCAGCAGCAGCGCCGTCGCCTCGCCGTCCACCGACGGAGGCGTCGCGAGGATGACCTCCTTCACGCCTGCCTTCACCCGGCTCCGCAGCTCCGCAATCGGCAGCTCCCCAGGCCCCACCCCGTCGAGCGGTGACAGCAGCTTGCCAAGCACCAGGTACCGCCCGGGCATCGCCTGGCTCCGCTCGATCGCCATCATGTCCTGCACGCGCGCCACCACGCACAGCAGCGAATCGTCCCGCCGCGGATCGAGACACACCGGGCACAGCAAGCGCTCTGCCTGCCTCACCTCCGCCAACGCGCCGCACTGCTCGCAGCGACGCACGTGCTCGTGCAGCGTCATCAGCTCCTCGCCGAGCTCGCGCGCAATCGCCTCGTCCGCGGTCACCAGGAACATCGCGTAACGCAGGGCCGTCTTCTCCCCGACACCGGGCAGGCGCGACAAGCGTTGGACGACTCGACGAATCCTGTCGGGAAGCACGGAACGACTCCCGGTAGACAGCGAGGTGGCTCAGCGGGTGGGCCGATGCTCTAGCGCGCACCCGTCGCGGTGTCGAGGCCCGCGCCTCGCCGCGTTCAACCGCTCTTGGCGAGCTTGATCTCCTGGATCCTGGCGCCCAGCTCCCGGACCGCCGCCTGCACCAACGGGTGATCGGTGAGCTCCTTGCGCTCGGCCGCGATGCGCGCGGCGCGCTCCTTCTCCTCCACCGCGTAGATCGTCTGGGCACCCGTCGGCACGGCGTCGAGCGTGAACGAGACCGCGGTGCTCGCACCGAAGTGATCCCGCACCACCCGAGTCACCAGATCGAGCACTCCCTCGTGCTTGGCCTGGGTCTCGTAGAACGATCCAGGCTCGAACCCGAGCTCCACCTTCTCCGCCGTCACGTCGAGCGGAACCGCATGCTCCATCACCGAGCCGTAGCCGGGATTCGCCGCGCGAACCCGATCCACGATCTGACGCCACGCCGCCAGCCCCTGGGGCGTGACGCTGGAGGCGATCTGGGGACGCTGGGAGGCAGACGCGACAGCCGCACCCTCAGCGGCCGATCGCGGCTGGGAACGCGGTGGCTCGGAAGAAGGCGGGACCGAGGCGCTGCGCGCAGGAACGGGCGCCGGCTGGGGGATCGCAGGAGCCGACGGACGATGCCCCGCATCCACCGCCCGCGATGGGATCGGAGGCTCCGAGAGCCCTTCGGCGATCGCACGCGGCCGGGCGGCAGGACGAGCGGCCGCGCCACCGGTCCCGTGGATGCGCTTCTCGAGCTGGGAAAGACGGCCGATGAGATCGTCGACCGGAAGCATCGGCGGACGCCGGGCCATGCGCACGAGCATCATCTCGAAGGCCGCACGCTGCTGGGGCGCCTGCACGACCTGATCGAAGCTCTGCGAGACCCCGAGGTGCAGACGCAGCAGGTCGTCGAGCTCGGCCTCGCGCGCGATCGTCGAGATGGCCACGAGCTCTTCGGCGGTCAGATCCACCATCCGCTCGTGGTCCTTGCAGAGCTTGACCACCACGAGGTCGCGCAACGCTTCGAGCAGATTGCGGGCGACGTGCACCAGGTCGTAGCCGGCGCCGGCGAGCCGGTCGACGATGGTCACGCACGCGGCGGCGTCACCGCGGACCAGCGCGCTCGCGAGCTCGCGGACGTCGGTATGGCCCGCTACGCCGAGAACCTGGGCGATCTCGTCGCCAACCAGCTTCTGCCCGCCCCACGCGATCGCCTGATCGAGCAGGCTCATCGCATCGCGCATCGAACCGGCGGCCTCGCGAGCCATGAGCGCCACCGATGCGTCGTCGGCCTCGATGCTCTCCTGGTCGAGCACATAGCGCAGACGCTTCGCGATGACCTGGGCCGGGATGAGCTTGAAGTCGTAGCGCTGGCAACGGCTCAGGATCGTCACCGGCACCTTGTGCACCTCGGTCGTCGCGAAGATGAACTTCACGTGCGGCGGAGGCTCCTCCAGGGTCTTGAGGAATGCGTTCCACGCAGCCTGCGAGAGCATGTGGACTTCGTCGACGATCACGATCTTGAACCGGTCGCGCGAAGGCCGGTAGGGCAGGCTCTCCTGCAAACGACGAACCTCGTCGACACCGTTGTAGCTCGCGCCGTCGATCTCCTGCACGTCGATGTCGGCGCCCGTGGCGATCTCCAAACACGCAGGGCACTTCAGACACGGCTCGTGCGTGGGCCCCTGCTCGCAGTTCAACGCCTTGGCGAGGATCCGCGCCGAGGTCGTCTTGCCCACACCCCGAACACCCGTGAACAGGAACGCATGGGCCACGCGACCCGCTCCGATCGCGTTGGAAAGCGTACGCGACACATGCTCCTGGCCCACCAGGTCGGAGAAGGTCATCGGACGCCACTTGCGCGCCAGGACGAGATAGCTCATGGCCGATCAGCTAGCCCGTCCGTCAATGGAAGGGAACAGTGCGTCGCGCGGAACCGTCAGCCCGTCGCGTCGGGCCGCAAGCTCGGTGAGGGAATCGAGTCCACACGCGGGCGCTCCGACGACCGCGGCTCGGGCGGAGGAATGCTCTCGGAGCCCAGGGGCAGAAAGACCGTGACCGTGGACCCTTCTCCGGAGCGGCTCTCGAGGGTGAGGTGACCGCCGTGGGCCTCGACGATCCGATCGACGATCGCCAGGCCGAGCCCAGTGCCCGCCGGCCTCGTGGTGAAGAACGGATCCTTGGCCCGGTTGCGCACGACCGTGTCCATCCCCTCGCCTTCGTCGGCAACGCTGACCGCATACCCCTCCACACCTTCCTGGGTAGCCGCCTTGACCGCGATGGTCACCGTGCCCGCTCCCCCCATCGCCTGCACCGCGTTCTCGATCAGGTTGTCGAACACCTGACGCAGCAGGTTCCCGTCCGCCCAGATCTGCCCTCGCGCCGAGCTGTCGTCGAACTCGAATCGCGCCGTGCCCCGATTGCCCACCAACATCGCCGCGCGCTGTACCAGATCCTGCAAGATTACCCGCTGACGCTGCGGGTTGATCGGCCGCGCGTAGGCGAGCAGGTCGGATACCAGACGGTTCAGCCGCACCGACTCCTCCTCGAGGATGCCCAGCAGCACGTCGTGATCCTCACGGCACAGCCCCTCGCGCTTCAGGCTCGCGACCGCGTTGGAGATGACCGCCAGGGGATTGCGCACCTCGTGGGCGATCACCGCTGCCATCTCACCCACCGCGGCCAACTGCTCCTTGCGACCCAGCTCGGTCTGCAGCGCGTGCAGGTCCTTGCGCACCTGCACCAGCTCCGTCATGCGCTCGCGCACCTCCCGCTTCCTGCGCGTCAGATCGCCGGTCAGCGACGAGTACCGCGCGACGAAGTAGGTCGCGACTCCGAACGCCTGGGCTAGCACTCCCACCGGAGCAAGGTGGATGCCCCGCAAGTACCCCAGCATCACCGCGGCGTCGTTCAGCACCGAGAGCCACAACACCGCCGCGCCAATCGTCAGTCCCAGCGCTTCCTTGCGCCCACGCACCCACTCGGTCGCAAACGCCGCGCACGCCGCCAACTGGATCACCGGCGCCAGTACCGACAGCAACGTCGCCGCAATTCCAGGCGGCGTCCAGAAGAAGTGCGCCCGCATCCCAAACGCCTGGATCACCAGCGGAGCCCGCGGATCGAACGACAGGGGCTCGAACAGCACCCCGAGCGCGATGGAAGACGCCAGGCCCCACACCCCCGCCGTCACGAGCCGCTCGTGACGAATCTTGCCGTATCGCAGGGCGAACTGAAGGCTCGTCGCGATGCCGACCGCCGCGACCGATCGCGAAATCCGCGAGCCCAGGACGACCAGCTCGGGAGTCGCGGCGTGATAGTGCAGAGCCAGGCCCAAGGCGTACACCGAGGAGAACGCCGAGATGGCCGCCAGCAACAGGTAGTTCACATTGCGGCGCCCCGAAAGGTGGACCGCGACCGACAGCAGGGCGTTGAAGGCGAGCCCCAACGCAAGAGCGTAGTAGCCGCCAGCAATCAGGTGCGTGTGCACGGGACCTCGAGGGCAATCAGCATGCAGAGCCTGTCTCGTGGGGACTCGAGCCGCAGCGGGGAAACGACGAGGGGCCCGATGGGGCCCCCTTCGTTGTCGCACCGCGACAGGCGATCATGTCGCCCGCCTGCCCGGACTTCCCGGGCGCAGGGGTAGTGTACCTGCCAACGCCCGGCCGGCAACGTCTTCGCTCAACTGCCCCGGACTGCGTGACAATCCTCCGACGCACCGGGCGCGGATGGTTCGCTCACCGAGCGATCCGCACGAACGACGCTCCCGCAGCCCGCAACGTCGTGGGGACGTTCTTCAGCTTCCGCCCCAACGCCTCCAGCGCCTCGAGATCCACGAACAACCCAGGCCCCCATCCCTCCTGCTCGCCGTCCTCGTCGTCGTGGGCAAACGCCTGCGCCCCCGACGCCCTCGAAAACGGCTCGCTCGGACCAAAGCTGGCCAGCCTCGTCACTCCCCCGAACGCTGGTCCCGGCGCCCCCGCCGCCACCCACCTGCCTCCGTACGTCACTACCCCGAACGTGCTCCACTCCCCCTGCTCCAGATACGCACGCAACGCACGCAGCCAGGCGATGGGATCCTCGGTGTGATCGCCGTCGGCAACCTCGAAGTAGAACGCCGTGCCCACGTCGATCAGCGAGACGTTGGCCCCGAGCGGGAAGCCCTCGCAGTAGTCCGAAACCGCCGTGCGCAACACGGTGAGCCGCGGCGGGAACTTGTCCGCGGACGCGGAGTACTCCACGTCCTCCGCATCGAACCACGACACCCACACGCCAAACGCGTTCTCGTCGGCGTACGGCGCCTCTTCGGATGGGGAACGGTCCTCGTCAACCATGCGCTCGCTCGCGAATCCGGCCGTACCTCAAGGCTCCGCGCGCGCCCCCGCCCGGGAGCTGATGATGCGTGCCCGCAGCGCAGTCAACGCTGGCCCCAGCGCCTTCTCGATCTGCCGGAGCTCGTCGGCCAACTCCCCCTGCGACACACCCGCGTCCATCGCCTCGCGTACGCAGCTGAACGCCGCCACGTAGCGACTGCGACGCAGGAAGGCGCGCGCGAGCAGGGGCTTGACCTGGGCGCCCGGGGCCCCGAGCGCGGCGGCACGACGCAGCGGAGCGATGGCCTCTCCCGGGCGTTGGTTGGTCAGGAATCCCTCGCCCAGCATGATGAAGATGTCCGCGGCGATGGGACGCTCTCCCGCGTACTGCACACCCAGCCGGAACACCTCCTCGGCACGGCCCATGTCCCCCAGCTTCATCGCGGCCGTGCCCAGCAGCTTGAGCCCCTTGGCGATGAGCGCCGTGGCTTCCGGTGCCAGCGCCTGCCCTTCCGGCGTGCGCAGGAAGATGGCGAGCGGCGCGGGCCAGCTGCCCAGCAGCTGCGCCACCCGACGCCACTCGCCCGCGAGCGACGCCGCCTCGGCCACGGCCACCTGGGCAAGATCGATCGTCGCGCGGTTGCCCGAGGTCGCGCGATCCAACTCCTCGCGCACGTGCGCCCGCATGCGCGCCTGGAACACCGGCAGCCGGTACTCCACCTCACGACCGTCGATCGTCGCCGTGATCAACGAGTCGTCCCCCGAGACCTGCAGGCTGCGCAGACTGTAGCCGTACAGAGGAGCCAAGAGCAGATTGCGCACGCCGATGTGAAGCTGCAGCCCCTCGAGATCCGTGTCGCGCTGCGGCGGTGGCGCTACCGGGTTCTCCACCAACAAAGCCGCCACCAACCTGCGCCGGAAGTCCGGCAGCGTCAGACGTTGCGAGTCCCCGTCCGGTCCGTAGTCCCCTTCCGCGCTCACGGTGAAGTCCACCATCGTCGCATCCGGATTGCGCCGATCCACCGTCAGCGCCGTGATGCGCGCGCCCGTGATCATCGCGAACGCAAAAAAGCGCTCGCCAAGGATGTCACACAGCGTGTGGAAGCTTCCGATCCCCTGGCCGATCCGCTCGAACCACCCGTCGGTGCGCACCGCGTCCAGGGGAAATACCTTGGTATTCGACATGGGATGCTGAAGTTCGCGCCAAGAATCGCACGGCGTCCGCCCGCTCGCAACCTCCTCGCACCGCCCGCTTCAGCCGTCGCGATCCTCCCCCTCCCGCTCCTGCTCCGCCCCCGCTTCCCCCCCCGCCCCCGGCGGCTCCAGGTGCTCCCCAATCGACATCAGTGCCTCCATCACGTCCATCGTGACCGGCACCTCTTCCACACTCAACGACGGCGAGCTGTGGGCATCGGTCAGACGACGCCTCGCCGCGTCTTCCGCGATCTGCGATGCGTGGGCCCCCGTCTGCTGCGTCGGCTCCTCCGAGGGCTCCGTGTCGGCCCGCACACGGAACGGCATCGGCCCCTCGATCGTTACCGTCGGCTGCGAGTACTCCGCGTCATCGTCCGCACTGTCCCCCGTGAGATCCACCAACACCGGGATTCCCCCTTCGCCCTGCGATGCGCGCTCCGGAGCGAACGTGGATGACGCATCCTCCGGCACTGGCGCAGCAGCCGGCACCGAAGGCTCCGGAGGCGGTGGGGTCGAGGACCGAGTCAGCGCCGACGGAAGGTCTGCGACCGCGACCCTTCTCGCCAGGCGATCCACGGCCTCGGTCAGCTTGCCCATCTGCTCGGCATGCTCCCGAAAGGCCCCCTGCACCGCCGCCGTCAGACGGATCAACAGGCTCTCGTTGGCCCAATCGAAACCGAGCCCCGGATCGTGCAGCTCCCGGTGCGCGATCAACGCCGCCTTGCGCAGCAGCGCCGCCTGACGCAGCTCCCCTCCGCGGGCCTGCGACGCCCCCTCCGCGAGCGCCTCCGCCCACGCACGTCGCACCGACGTGCCCCCGAGCTCCTCGTCGGCCTGGCTCGCCGTGCGCTCCAACCCCACCAGATCAACGTCGTTCGTCGAGGTGGAAATGCCCAGAGCGAACAGACGTCGACAGCGCGCGTTGAGCTTCAACCGCGCGGCCACCATCGCGGCTTCCGCCAGCGCCGCGAGACGCTCGTCCTTGTGAACCGAGCGGGCCACCTGACGCTCGTAGATCGCGAGCCGGTCTTCCGGTGACGGGGCCAGGGCCGCCAGGCGCGGCACGAAGACGCGCGCGTCGCGCGGCTCGATGCTCTGGAACAAGGTCTCCGCGGCGACCACGGCCTGCGCACGATCCGCCCCCGCACCCACGAGGACCTCGGCCTGTCGTACCGCCTCCTCCGCGGCCTCCCGTCCGCTTCGCCCCTCGAGCAGATACCCCTGGGCCGTCCGTACCACCTCCAGATCGCCCGCCTTCAGCGCCCCCTCTTCGAGGCGATGCGCCACCTGACGCCCCACGTCCACGGTCCCGCGCAGACGTCCCGCCACCCGCGACGCGTCCTGCAACAACCTCGACTGCAGGAACCGATCGAAGGCCGCGACCAGCCCGTCCACATCCCGCTCCGAACCGTCGTCCCCCGTTCCCCATCGCTCGAGCCGCAGCGCCGCCAGATCCTTCCTCGACGCGTCGTCGGCGATCCGAACGTACGCGATGCGACACGGCTTGTCGCCAAGATCGGCCAGCTCCACCAGGGCCCCCAACGCGTCCTGCACACGCCCCAACCGCTGCTCCAGCACCGTCGCCCGCCGAATCGCCAGCGACGACAGCTCGTCCAGATCGTGCGCGTGCTGCACCATCGCGGCGAGCACCTCCGAGAGCTGCTCCCAGAGCGCCGAGGACTCGAGCAGCGCCGCCAGACGCCGCAGGATCCCGAAGTCCGACGGCGCCAGCTTGCGCGCCTGCTGAAGGTACTCCGCCGTCCTCCCAGCGTCGTCGAGACGCTCCTCCGCCACCGCTGCCAGACGCAGCACCAACGCCAGCTCCCGCTCCGGATCGGTCGCCGTGGCCCTCGCCCGCTCCAGGATCGCCGCGACACCGAGCCAGTCCCCACGCGAGGTCAGCAGGTCCACGCTCAGCTCGATGGCTTCGTTGCAAGATGGGTCGACGTCACGCAGCATGCGATCGAGGATCGCGAGCGCGCCGTCGGAGTCGCCGAGCGCCGATGCGCGCATGCGCGCCAGCCTCAACAGCAGGCGCAGCCGGTCGGCCGGCTCGGTGACCCGCGCCTCGAGACGCTCGAGCAGCGCCGCGGCCTCCTTGTGTCGCCCCGCCCGCTCCGCGTCGTCGGCAACCCGCTCCAGCGCATCCGGATCCTCCTCGTCCTCGAGCAGCAAGCGCAACACCGCGATCGCGCCCGCGCCGTCTCCGAGGCGCTCGCCCAACACGCGCGCAGCTTGCCTGCGCAGCTTGACGCGCAGGGGCTTGTCGGCGAGTCCCTGGCTCACGCGCGACGCGGTCTCGACGAAGCGCCGCAGGAGCTGACGGTCCTCGCAAGCTCGCTCGAGCTCGGACCAGTGGGGATCGCAGCCCGGATCCAGCTCGCACGCGTGCTCCAACGCCGCGACGGCATCGTCGTGCTCCCCCGCGTTCGCCAGATGCCGCGCCATGCGCACGTGCAGCGTCGCCTTCCCCGCCGGGGACTCCTCCAACCGGACCAGCTCCCGAATCGCAGCCACCGCGTCGGTCCAGCGCTGCGCCGCCGCCGCGTGCCGCTCGGCCGAGACCCAGTCCTCCGCCGCGCCGGTGAGCCGCGCGCGCGCCGCCGAGGCTTCCGCCGCCTCGGCATGGTTGCCGAGCTTCTCGCGGATCAGCGCCAGACGCGAGTACGCCTTGGCCCGGGGCTCCTCGGCTTCCATGCGCTCGATCGCGCCGGCCAGCAGCATGTCCGCCTGGTCGAGCCGATCCCCCCTCTCGTACAGCTCCACCGCGTGCATCAACGTGGACTCGTCGTTGGGCGACAGCTTCGCAATCCTCGACCACGTGTTCGCCGCCTGCACCGCGTCGCCCCGCTTGTGCTCCTGGATCTCCGCCAGCTCGCGCAACAACCCCACCAGCCCCTCCCCGCTGCGCGCCGACCCGATCTCCCGATCCAGAATCCGGATGACGTCGTCCCACCGCCCCGCCTCCCCCAACACCCGCTTGAGCTGCCCCCGAACCGCCTCGTCGTTGCGATTGGCTTCGTACACCTCCGTGAGCAGCTCCCGCGCCTGCTCCAGATCCCCCAGCTCGTGGCTCAGCTCGCCCGCTTCCCGCAGCATCGCCCGCCGCCCCTCCGGCTTCGTGCTCGTGTGCCGCGCCGCCGTCACCAGCACGTCCCGCAACGGCCCCTTCTGCCCCTTGCCGCGCATCCACGCGGTCACGTGCTCCACCGCCTCCGGCTGCGCCGGGTGCAGGCTCAGCACCTGCAAGTACCGCTGCGCCGCTCCATCCGCCCGCTCGTGCTTGCTCAACAGCCGCGCCGACTCCAGCAACACGTCGAACCGCGCCGCCGGGGATAGCGTCGCCGCCTGCGCGTCCAGCCGCTCCACCAGATCGTCCACCCGCCCCGCTCGCTGGATCAGCGACATCACCTTCGCCGACGCGTCCTCGTTGTCCTTCTCGATCGGAAGCAGCACCTTCAGCGCTTCGTCCGTGCGCCCGCTCTCCTCGTGCGCCTTCGCGAGCGCCAGACGGATCGAGGTGGCATGACGCCCCTTCGGGTTCGTCCCCAGGTACGCCACCCAGAACGGCACCATCATCGCTTCGTGGTGCATCGACGCCGCCAGCTTCCCCGCGAGCCCGATCGCACCGTCCTCGCTCGGATTCGCACGCAGCGCGTTGAGCGCATGCGACAGCGCAATCTCCCCGTCGTACGTCTCCGCCAACGACACGAACAGCAGCGCCGCCTCCGCCCGCTCCTCCCGGCTCACGACGTCGCCCCCCGTGATCCGCGCCAGGATCGAGTTCGCCAGATCCTCCGCCAGATCGAGGTCGTCCTCGTCGAGCAGGTGCGCCAGCCGCAACGCCTGCACCATCCCCGCACGATCCCCCGCGGTCTTGCGGACCGACGCCTCCTCCCGCAACGACGTGATCTGCTCGGAGCGATCCCGCAACAGCATGCGCTCCTTCTCGAACGTCGCGATCACCTCCGGCCAACGCCCCGCACGCAGGTGCATCGCTCGTACCCCGCGGATCGCGTCGAGGTTCTTCGGATCCAGGGAGAACGCCCGCTCGTAGGAGACCAACGCCCGATCGACCCGCCCTCCCTGCCCGGCGCTCCAACGCCGGCCCAGCTCGACCCACATCGCTGCGAGGCGCTCCGAGCCGTTCGGCACCTCGCCAATCCGCGAAGCGCACACCATCGCGCGCTTCTCCAACGCCACCAGGACCGCGTCGTGACGCCCTGCACCGTCCAGCGTCTGCGCGAGACGCTCCGCTGCACGCTCGTTCCACGGATCGGTCCGGATCGCCTCGCGCAGCGCAGCCTCTGCCCGGCGCTCGTCACGCAGCGTCGTCGACCACACGGCCGCGGCCTCCACGAACCAATGGCTCGCGTTGCGACGGTCTTCGGTTCCGTGGGCAACCTTCTCGAGCAGCAACGCATACGTCGCCGGATCGGCCATGCCCATCCTGCGCGCCGCCGCCAACGCATCCAGATCGTGCGCGTTGTCGATCAATCGCCTTGCAAGCACCGAGTATTCCGCTGGATCCATGTCGCTTCCATCACACCCTGGCGCGCGCCGGGGTGCAACCGCCAAGGATCCCCCGCCCCACTCCCCCGCTCCAAAGCGGGAATCCCGATCACCGCTCCCGTCGCCTCGCGAAGCTTCCTCCCCCTCCCCTCCCCCCCCCGCCACCTCGCCCGCCCTCCCCTCAACACCCTCGATCCTTCGTGCCGCTTGAATCCTCCACACGCGTCTGGCACCCCACCCTCTCCCATGCCCCATCCCCTTTGCCCCGTCGTCGGCATCACCGGCGCCAGCCGCGGCCTCGGCCTCGGCCTCGCCTGCCTGCTCGCCGCCCAACGCGTGCCCCTCGTCCTCACCGCACGCTCCCCCCTGCCCCTCGACTCCGTCGCGCGTACGCTCCGCGCCGCTGGCGCCGTCGTGCAGACTCGCGTCGCGGACGCCGCCGACGATCGCGCCATGTCCGACGCCTTCGACGCCGCCTCCCGCCTCGGCCCCCTCGGTGCGCTCGTCAACAACGCCGGCGTCCTCGAGCCCATCGGCCCCGTCGCCGAGCTCGACCTCCACGCCTTCGAGAGCGCCCTGCGCACCAACGTCATCGGCGTCCTCGTCGGCACGCGCCTCGCCCTCGCTCACCGCTCCCCCGACGCTACCCTCCGTATCGTCAACGTCTCCTCCGGCGCCGCTACCCACCCCTATGCCGGCTGGGCCGCCTACTGCTCCTCCAAGGCCGCCGTCTCCATGCTCACCCGCGTCACCGCCGTCGAAAACCCCGATGCCATCGCCGTCTCCGTCGCCCCCGGCATCATCGAAACCCGCATGCAACGCGTCATCCGCTCCACTCCCCCTGCCCGCTTCCCCGCCGTCGATCGCTTCGTCTCCCTGCACGAATCCGGCAACCTCTCCCACCCGCTCGACGCCGCCGTCACCCTCGACTGGCTGGCCCGATCGGCGCCGCGGTCCATGTCGGGGGAGCTCGTCGACGCGCTCGGCGACCCGATGCGAGCGACGCTCGACGCGGTACGCGCGACGGCACCGATGGTCGCGGCCATCGCGCAAGCGCGCGCCTGGTTCGACGCCCTCGAGCCCGGCGCGTCGGGACGCTGATCGGGGCGGCGAAGGAGCAGGAGCGGTCGAGCGAATCGCGCGTGCGTGGCGCCGCAATGTTTGCGTTACACATTGACGGTCCGGTCGCTCCTACGCACATCGCGAAGGGGACCGACCAGCCCCTCGCGGCGAGTCGGTGGCCCCTTCTTGAGCAGGCACGCCGCGCTGTCGACGCCCTCGATTCCCGAGGGATTGGGATGCGCACGCGAGCCGACCGGAGGAGATCACCATGGGACGACCCGATCACCTGGACAAGCTGCCGAGATTCGACGAGCCGGTCGATTCCCGGCGCCCCGAGATCCCGCCGCCGCCGAGGCTTCCCTCGATTTCGCCCCCCACGGTCTCTCGCCACGTGCCCCCGCCGATGCGCGGCGCTCGCCCTTCCCCCGCCTCCGAGGTCGGATCGCGTCCGCCCCCGCCGCCGCTCCCGCGACGACGCGCGACCAGCGCGCCCCCTCCCCCTGCCGCTCGCACCCGCTCCGCGGCCCCCGAGAACGAGCCCGTCGAGCGCGTCGACCTCCACGCCGTGATGCAGCAGGCCATCCCCATCACCCTCGACGAGACCGACGTCGACCTGGTGTGCGGCAGCGTTGCGCCGTCGGATCAGGTCGTTCGTATCCCGAAACATTCCGAGGACCAGCCTTCCCTCGCTCCAGTGTCGATGAGCTCCGACGAGCTGGAGGAGGAGCTGCTTCCGCAGGCCCAACCGCCCTGGGCCCGCGTCGCCGTGGCCGCGGGGTTCGGCGCCTTGCTGCTCGGTGGTCTGTTCCTCTGGACGATGCAGTCGCCGCGGTTCTCTCGCGCGGCTTCGGCCGCGATCCCGGAGCCAACCCCGCTGCCCCTCGCGCAGGTCGCTGCGATCGCCCAGCAGACAGCCCCGACGATGACCCTCGAGGCGATCGCCGCCGCAGCTCCGCTCACCGAACCCGCCGCGGGCCGCACCCCCGAGACCGCTCGCACAGTCGCGTCGGACAAGCCCGCTGCGACGATCGCCGAGCCGCCGCGTCGAGCCCCGCGCGCCCAGCAGGCTGCTGCCCCCGCGCTCGAGGACTACCCCCCGGAGCCCGAGGAACAGGAGGCGCAAGCTCCCGCCGCTGCGCAAGAGGAGGGCACCCCGCCCGCGACTCCGCCCGAGCCGCAGGCGCCGCCGTTCAACGCGGCCGCCGCACAAGCAGCGCTCGACGCTGCGGCGGGTCGCGCGGCCGGATGTCTCGCCGCAGGCGAGCCCGCGGGCCTCGCCCGTGTGAACGTGACCTTCGCCCCCTCCGGCAACGTCACCGTCG
>JAKLDZ010000850.1 GCA_022703255.1 Myxococcota bacterium
GTTTGTCCTGACGAAGTACGACCTGAACTCGGGAACCACAGCCGGCACCGGTTCCTGCGCCACGGAATGACTCACCACTTGCGCCGGCGCAAGTCGCCGCCACGCCAGCAGCTGCCGCCGCCGCTGCCCCCGACTCGTCGACACCGCCGGCACCCTGTGCAACGCGGCCGGCGCGCTCAAGGAGCGTGGCGCGGCGCGCGTGCTGGCCTACGCCACGCACCCGGTCCTGTCGGGCAAGGCGGTGGAACGCATCAACGCGTCAGTGCTCGACGAGGTCGTGGTCACCGACAGCATTCCGCTGAGCCAGGAGGCGGCAGCCTGCCCCAAGATCCGGCAGCTTTCGTGCGCCGGCCTGCTGGGCGAAACGATTTCGCGCATTGCGCGCGAAGACTCGGTGAGCAGTCTGTTCAGCGAGTGAAACCCGCCCCGTGGCTGGTCGCGGCCCGGGCGAACCATTAGGAGTCCAACATGAAGATCATCGCCAGCAAGCGTGAAGCGCAAGGAACGGGTGCGAGCCGCCGCCTGCGTCACGCCGACCTCGTCCCGGGAATCGTCTAC
>JAKLDZ010000851.1 GCA_022703255.1 Myxococcota bacterium
GGGTAGCGCGCGATCAGTTCGTGGCACTCGGCCAAGGCGGCTTCACTGAAGGCGAACGGCTTGGTGCCTTCCGTGGTGGTGATGGGTCTTGTGCGTGCGCTCATGCGTCCAGTTCACCGGCTATCACGTTCATGCTGCTCATGGTGATGATCGCGTCGCTCAACATGGTGCCTTTGATCATCTCCGGATAGGCCTGGTAGTAGATGTAGCAGGGCCGGCGGAAGTGCAGGCGCGCCGGGGTGCGGCCGCCGTCGCTCACCAGGTAGAAGCCCAGTTCGCCGTTGCCACCCTCTACGGCATGGTATACCTCGCCAACAGGAATATCGGTCTCGCCCATCACGATCTTGAAGTGCCAGATCAGGGCCTCCATCTGGTTGTAGACCTCCTCTTTCGGGGGCAGCACCCAGGCGGGCACTTCCGCTTGGAAGGTCTTCTTGTCCGGCATCTTGTCCAGCTTCTCGATGGCCTGGCGGATGATGGAGAGGCTCTCCCACATCTCCTGCTCGCGCACCATGAAGCGGTCGTAGGTGTCGCCGTTCTGGCCCACCGGGATGATGA
>JAKLDZ010000852.1 GCA_022703255.1 Myxococcota bacterium
ACGTATATTCGCCGCCATCCAGGCCTTGCAGGGTGCTTTCGCTGGTTTGCGATTCATCCAGGCCGCTCCAGTCCCCGGCGCCCGGCAACGCGGCAGCGAAATCCGCTCCCAGCGGCTCGCCCCGCTGGAACGGGTGGAACCTGGCCGCCGCCGGGTTGAATTCCAGGACCCGACCCTGGCGGTCCAGCACCAGAATCACGCTGCGCGTGGTTCGCACCAGCGTGCGGAACCGCGCCTCGCTTTCCTGCAACTCCAGCAGG
Source organism: Myxococcota bacterium (assembly GCA_022703255.1). Lineage (GTDB taxonomy): Bacteria > Myxococcota_A > Polyangia > Polyangiales > Polyangiaceae > JACRCQ01. Next base: position 261 of record JAKLDZ010000852.1, read on the forward strand.
GCCTGGCTGGCGCGCAGGATGTAGCGCACCCGGTGATGGAGAATCAGCCACGGGATCGGTTTGGTGATGAAATCGGTCGCGCCAGCCTGATAAGCCCGCTCGATGGATTCAAGGTCGTCCAGACCCGTGACCATGATGACCGGCAGATGCCGACCGCCGGGCAGCCGCCGCAATCGTTCGCAGACGGCAAAGCCATCCAGGCCCGGCATGATCACGTCCAGCAATACCAGATGGGGCAATTCGCGCTGAAGCAGACTCAAAGCCTGTTCGCCATCCGCCGCATCCAGGACTGCGAA
>JAKLDZ010000853.1 GCA_022703255.1 Myxococcota bacterium
TATCAGGCACATCTGGAACATCAGGATTAACTGGAACTTCAGGAACATCAGGATTGACAGGTACATCAGGTACTTCTGGCACTTCAGGTACATCAGGCAAAGAAGGCACATCTGGTTCTTCAGGTACATCAGGTACTTCTGGAACTTCAGGAACATCAGGAACATCAGGATTGACAGGCACGTCAGGTACTTCTGGAACATCAGGAACATCAGGATTGGCAGGCACATCAGGTACTTCTGGAACTTCAGCAACTAGTGGAACATCAGGTACATCAGGATTGGCTGGCACATCTGGTACATCTGGCACATCTGGTTCATCTGGAACCAGTGGTCATTCAGGGACATCAGGTACTTCTGGAACCTCAGCAACTAGTGGAACATCAGGTACTTCTGGAACTTCAGCAACTAGTGGAACATCAGGTACATCGGGATTAGCTGGAACATCTGGCACATCTGGTTTATCTGGAACAAGTGGAACAGCCGGTACATCAGCAACATCTGGCACATCTGGAACATCAGGATTAACTGGAACTTCAGGAACATCAGGATTGACAG
>JAKLDZ010000854.1 GCA_022703255.1 Myxococcota bacterium
TTGTCGGCGCATCTCACTTCCCCACCCGACCCGGATCGCTTCGCTCCCGGGCCACCCTCCAAACGAGGGGGAGGGAAAGCTCACGCCGCGTCGTGGAAGATGAGGCCGAGGGTCTGGCGGTGACCGGAGCGCAGGCGGCTGACGCCGTGGCGCATGGCCACGCGGTAGTCGCCGCGGGTTCCGCGGACGGGCCGCTCGCGCACCGCGAAGATCGCGCCGTCGCCCTGGCGCAGCGGCGGGTTGTGCAGGCGCACGCCGAGCAGCTCGCCGACGGCGCCGTCGATCGCCGCGCCGATCTGTTCTGCGTCGGCATCCTCGGCTGGGAGGGGCTGATGGGGCGCCCGCTGTTCGCGAAGGCGTCGGCGTCGCTGACGGCGGCGGCGGTGCTCGACGGCGAGATTCCGGGGCTCGATCCGCGCGGCGGAGCTCCCGCCGGTGCCGCGACCGCGGTGGCCACCGGCGCCGCGGCCGCCGTGATCCCGCCGGCGCTCGTCGTCGCGATCGAGCGCGCGCTCGCGCGCGAGCCGCATCGCCGTCCCGCGACCGCCGCCGCGA
>JAKLDZ010000855.1 GCA_022703255.1 Myxococcota bacterium
CGATTCCTCCGCGATCGGGAGCGCCGTGGCGCTCGACTAGGTCCCCTGCGCACCGGCGTGCTCGACCTCGCGACCTTCCAGTTCTTCGTCTGCGCCAGGACTCTGCCATGAGCATCCCTGCTCCGACCGAGCCCCCATCCATCGGCTGCGTCATCGTCAACTGGAACTCCCGCGACGACGTCCTCGCGGGCATCCGCAGCCTCCGGGAACAGAGCAGCCTCGTGGACCACATCGTCGTGGTCGACAACGGCTCCGCCGATGGCTCTGAAGATGCGATCCGCGCCGAGTTTCCCGACGTCGAGCTCATCCAGACCCACGAGAACCTCGGCTTCGCCGAGGGGTGCAATCGCGGAATCGCACGCGCCCGCGGCGACTGGATCCTTCTGTTCAATAACGACGCCATCGCCCTGCCGGGTTGCATCGAACGGCTGCGCGAGGTCGCACGCTCCTGCGAGCCCGACGTCGGCATGATCCAGCCTTGCATCGTGTTCGAACACGATCCCGCCACCGTGAACTCCACCGGCGTGCTCGTCTTCACCAACGGCACCGCGCGC
>JAKLDZ010000856.1 GCA_022703255.1 Myxococcota bacterium
TCGACATAGATATCGCGCAGCTCGACAAAGATGCCGAAGCCGGTCACGGCCGTGATTACCCCGGCAAAGCTTTCACCGACGCGATCCTTCATGAATTCGCACTTCAACCAGTTGACCACGTCACGGGTGGCCTCGTCGGCGCGGCGCTCGGTCATCGAGCACTGCTCGCCGAGCTGCTCCAGTGCGCCCTCGTCATACGGATAGATCTTCGCCTTGGGCAGGCTGGTCGCACCGGCGCGCTGCACATGCGGGGTTTCCAGCCTGGAACGCACTACGCTGCGAATGGCCCGATGCACCAGCAGATCCGGATAGCGGCGGATCGGCGAGGTGAAATGGGTATAGGCCTCATAATTCAGGCCGAAGTGGCCGTTGTTGTCGGCGCTGTAGACAGCCTGACTGAGCGAACGCAGCATGACCGTCTGGATCAGATGGAAGTCCGGACGCTCGCGGATGCTTTCCAGCAGCTTCTGGTAGTCCTTGGGGGTCGGTCCTTCCTTGCCGCGATGCAACGACAACCCCAGCTCGGTCAGGAACGCCTTGAGCTTTTCCAG
>JAKLDZ010000857.1 GCA_022703255.1 Myxococcota bacterium
TCCTGCTGATCGATGGCCGTTCCCACCTTCTCGAAGTAGCCCAGGGAGACTGTCGGTCGATCGCGGACGTAAAGATGCAAGGTGGGGGGCATGAGGCCCTTGGAGCAGGATTCCAGAATGGCTTCCTCGAGGGCGACCGAGTATAGAGGATGGCAGAGACCGGAGTCAACAAGGCGCAGCATTCACAAATAAAAAGAAAAGGAACGGTAAAAGGTTTTGCCTACTTCTTCTTGGCCGGCGGGGTGACTTCCTTCTTCTTGCCGGACATCATGGGCAGTTTCTTCCTGAACAGGAAGAGAACGACCACTACGATGATCACAGCGAAGATTCCACCGTACAGCAGATAGGACTTCCAGGCAGCTTCCTCCACGGTCAGGGACTTGGTGGCGGAGTTGTCGGTCATCTTGGAGGCGACCTCAGCGTTGGCGCTGACGTTGATCTGCAAGGTGTACTCGCCCTTGGAGTCGAAGGCCACCTTGAACCTCAGCACGCCGGTCTCGCCGACCTGAAGTTCAGTGTCCTTGGTGTCGTTGACCAGCAGGACGCTCAC
>JAKLDZ010000858.1 GCA_022703255.1 Myxococcota bacterium
TCCAGCGCAGCGCGCCGGACGTCACATCAAGACAGGCAACCTTGCCCTGGTAGGAGCCGGCACAGACATCGCCGCCGTCGACCCAGGGCGTGCCCACCACGTCGGCCAGGCGCTCCACCTCGGTGGCACCGCGCGGATCCGAGATGGTCGCCTCCCAGCGCGGTGCGCCGTTGGCGGGCGCCAGCGCGAGCAGTCGTCCATTGGGCATGCCCGAGAGCACCAGGTCGCCGCCGTAGGCCAGCCCCATGGGCAGGCGCACGCTTAGCGCGGGTGCCTGACGCTGCGCGCTCCAGCGCCGCTTGCCACTGGCCGCATCGAACGCCACGACGCGGTTGTCGGCCGTGCGCACCACCACCAGACCGCGCCCCACGAGCGGGGTGGTCTGGGCTTCGGAACCCAGGGGTGCGCGCCAGCGCTGCTTGCCCTCGGCGTCGATCGCCACCAGCTCGCCGCGCGTGGTGGCCACCGCCACCGTGAAGCCATCGCTGCCCACGCCCGTCGCCAGCGGCGCATCGACGCTGAACCTCCAGACTTCCGCGCCGGTCTCG
>JAKLDZ010000859.1 GCA_022703255.1 Myxococcota bacterium
GGGTTGTAATCTCGAATCACGACACCTCCAGCACGCGAGAACTCTACTTCGGCGCCCAGCTTCATCATCTTGAAGTACGGCGCTCGATTGCAGCGCAAGCCGAATCGCGGGGTACGGCGCATGAGTTGGTGGCGGTGTTTGGGCTGGATTGCACACCGGCATTCCATTCGGCTTCTACCCGCACCAGGTCGAGGGTGTCGACTTCCTGCGCCGTCACGGCCGCGCCATCCTCGCCGACGACATGGGACTCGGCAAGACCCGGCAGGCCATCGTCGCCCTCCGCGGGGCCAGTCCCGCCGGCCCGCGGCTGGTCATCTGCCCGGCCTCGCTCAAGCTCAACCGGGAGCGCGAGATCCGCATGGTCGAGCCGGCGGCCGCCGTCGAGGTCCTCGGCACGAAGAACCACGGGCTGCCTGAAGGCGTTGCCCCGGGCTGGGTCGTGGTCAATTACGACCTCCTCGCCCGGAATTCCGCACGGCTGGCGGCGCTTGCCTCGTCGGGCGTCATCGTCGACGAGGCGCACTTCATCAAGAACGCCTCGCAGCGC